>CAJTSU010000067.1:6916-12173 GCA_910579055.1 uncultured Mailhella sp.
GTGGCCGCCGCCGTGGGCGCGGAATGCGGAAAGCTCGTTTCCCGTGAAACGGGACTGGACATTATTCTGACCCCCTCCCTTACCCTCCTTGCCGGATCGGGTGCGGGCTGTCTCGCAGGGCCGGGCATTTCCGCCTTCATGGCAGGGATGGGCGATCTGATTATGAACGCCACGGAGCTTCAGCCCGTGCCTATGGGCATGTTTGTTGCCGTTCTCATGGGCGTGGCGCTTACCCTGCCCATCTCCAGCGCGGCTATTGCCATCATGCTCAATCTGGGCGGTCTTGCCGCCGGAGCCGCTACCGTGGGCTGCTGCTGCCAGCTGGTAGGTTTTGCCGTCGCGGGATACCGCGATAACGGCCCGAGCGGCCTTGTCAGCCTGGGCCTGGGCTGTTCCATGCTTCAGGTGCCCAATATTATCAAAAACCCCCGGATCTGGATCCCCCCCGTGCTCGCGAGCGCGTTGCTCGGCCCGCTGGTTACGACCATCTTCCCCATGATCAACCTCCCCGAAGGGGCAGGCATGGGCAGCAGCGGACTTGTAGGACAAATCAGCACCTTCGCCGTCATGGGAACCGGAGGGAATGTGTGGCTGCTTGTCGCGGCGTTCCACTTTATCCTGCCCGGCCTGCTGTGCTGGATTTTTGCGGAATTTCTCCGGCGCAAGGCCTGGATTCAGGATGGAGACATGCGTATTTCGGCCTGATGCCATTCCCGCTTGCTGAAAAATGCCCGCAAAGGCTGCGCCTGTCAGCAGACGGAGACCACGGAAGACGGCCCTTTCCCCAACCCCCGGCAATCACAGCCTTTCGGAAAGCTTTGTGCAAGGGGGCCGGTATTCTTCCGGAAGCTACCCTTCCCGTCCGTTTCCGATCCTCCTGGTACGGAATCGTACCGAAAAATGCCCGTCAGTACGAATCCGTACCGCACCGGCTTCATCTTCTCCTTTCTATTACATGTAATATCAACAAGTTATATCGACATCACGGTTGGCACGTTCCATGCTTTGTCCGTTTCAACCAGAAAGGCGGAGAAATTCCGCGCAAACGAGGAGAAGAACGGACATGTCAACACGCATCAAAATCTTTCCAGCGGCACTCCTGCCGTGCTGTCTGCTGTTCATGCCGTTTCCGGCCATGGCAGGAGACGGGCTTTCTCAGGAAAATGCCAACATTTTGTGGACCCTGATCGGCGGGATGCTGGTCATGTTCATGCAGCCCGGCTTCGCGCTGGTGGAATGCGGTCTGACCCGGGCCAAGAACGCGGCCAACATCATGATGAAAAACTATGCCGACTTTCTCATGGGGGGCATACTTTATTTCCTTATCGGGTTCGGTCTGATGTTCGGCGCCGACGCGGGCGGCCTGCTGGGCACCTCGCTGTTCGGCATGTCCGGTTCCGGCGGCGCGGGCAGTGCATGGCTGTGGACCTTCTGGTTCTTCCAGGCCATGTTCGCCGCGACCTCGGCCACCATTGTTTCCGGAGCCGTGGCCGAACGCACCCGCTTCAGCGTCTACCTGATCGCCAGTGCGCTTATTTCGGCCCTTATCTATCCTGTCAGCGGACACTGGGCCTGGAGCGGCCTGTTCGGCGAAGGCGGCGGCTGGCTGGAACAGCTCGGCTTCATTGATTTTGCCGGTTCCACCGTGGTGCATTCCGTGGGCGGCTGGATTGGTCTGGCCGGAGCCATTGTCATCGGCCCCCGCATCGGCAAGTACAGCGCCGACGGCATCGCCCGGGCCATTCCCGGCCATAATATTCCCCTGGTCGCTCTCGGTGTGTTCATCTTGTGGTTCGCGTGGTTCGGCTTCAACTGCGGTTCCACCACCACGCCAGACGGAAGCATAGGATTCATTGCCGCGAACACCTGCCTTTCCGCGTGCGCGGGCGGTCTTGCGGCCATGCTGACCATATGGCTGAAATTCGGCAAGCCGGATCCTTCCATGACCTTCAACGGGGTACTGGCCGGACTGGTGGGCATTACCGCCGGCTGTGCCGAAGTCTCGCCGGGGGCGTCCATCATCATCGGTCTGCTGTGCGGCGTACTCGTGGTATTTTCCGTGCTGTTCATCGACCAGAAGCTGAAGATCGACGATCCGGTGGGCGCATCCTCCGTACACGGGGTTTGCGGTTTCTTCGGCACCGTCATGGTGGGCCTCTTCGCCTCCCCCGACTACGGATGCTGCACCGGACTGCTGTACGGCGGCGGGACGGGTCAGCTTTTCGTCCAGATTACCGGCGCGCTTGCCGTATTCGCATGGGCCTTCGGCTGCGGCTTCATTCTCTTCAAGGCGCTCAGTCTGTTTATGTCTCTCCGCGTCAGCCCCGAAGAGGAACTCAAGGGACTGGATATTCCCGAACACGGCGCGGACGCTTACAGCAGCTTCCAGCTCTTCATCAACGAATAAGGATGAAACAGCCATGAAAATCATCATCGCCTACATCCGGCCCGAACGACTGTCTCTGGTCAAGAAAGAACTCTTCGCCCGTGAGCTGTATTCCCTCTCCGTCACCAACATTCTCGGATCGGGACGCCAGAAGGGCTATACGGAAATGTACCGCGGCGTCATCACTGAAGTCACCCTGCTCAAGAAACTGCGCCTTGAACTGTGCGTTGACGACGACAAGGCGGAAGACGCCATGCGGGCCATTGCCGAAGGCGCGCGGACAGGAAAGGAAGGAGACGGCGTCATCTACATGGTGGAAGGCCTGAAAGGCTTCCGCGTACGTACCGGCGAAGCGCTTTAACGCATTTCAACCACGAACTGCCCTGGATCTGCTTCCGGTTCGCGAAACAGGCCCCCGGCGAAGGCGCTGCCGCGTCACGCGCCGGGGGCCTGAATGTTCAACCAGACAATTTTGACAAAAAAGTTATACTAAAATATAAATATACCTTTCCACTTAAAAAACATAAGTTTTATTTTTTACATTTTTGCAATATTTCCCGGGTGCCACCATGTTCGCCTCTTCTGCCGCTCCTTTTCTGGATGCCTTGCGCGATATTACCGGATGCCTTGCCGAAAGGGTATCTCTGCGCACGACCCTGACGGAGATTCTCAAAACGCTGGAAAAAAGCCTGGGGCTGCTGCGGGCGCATATCGTCATTCAGGATCCGGAAAGCCGTAATCTGCGGCTTTCCCTGTGCTGCGGCCAGCCCTACTCCCATGTCGCGTACCTGCCGGGGCGGGGAGTGACCGGGCAGGTTTTTTCGCAGAAGCAATCCATTATTGTCCCGATCATGAAGGAGCATCCCTACTTCCGTAACCGCCTTTTCTCCCGGACGGAAGAGGAGCTGGCTTCACTGGGCTTTGTCTGCGTTCCGGTGCTGGCGGGCGGCAAGGCGCTGGGCGTCCTGAGCGCGGACGCCCCGGCCGGATGCGATGGCGGCGGCAGAGCCAGACTGGAAGAACTGCGGGAGTTTCTTGAATCCGTGGCTCTGCTGATCGGCAGCCATGTTGCATGGTTACAGGAAGAAATGGATTCCGCCTCATGGGAAGACGGTGAGCCGGAGGGCCTGCCCTCCGGCCTGGACGGCTTTGTGGTCGGGCAGGCTCCGGTCATGCGCGCAGCCCTGCGGCAGGCACTCCAGGCCGCGCCCAGCCGTGCCACCGTGCTTGTTCTGGGAGAATCCGGATCCGGCAAGGAACTCATGGCAAAAGCCATTCACAAGACCAGCCCCCGGCGCGCCCGCCCCTTTGTAACCCTGAACTGCGCCGCCCTGCCCACCGAACTGCTGGAGGGGGAACTGTTCGGCTGGCGAAAGGGCGCGTTCACCAACGCCCTGCGGGATCACCGGGGAATGTTTGAACAGGCCGACGGGGGCACGCTTTTTCTTGACGAAATCGGCGATCTTTCCCTAACCGCCCAGGCCAAGCTGCTCCGGGCCATTCAGGATCGCCGCATCCAGAGCTTGGGCAGTGAACGCGCCGTTCCCGTGGATGCGCGTCTGATCTGCGCGACCAACCGCCCCCTGGAAAAACTGGTACAGGACGGCCTGTTTCGGGAAGACCTGTATTACCGGATCAATGTTTTCCCCATCAGTATGCCTCCGCTGCGCCGGCGCAAGGAAGACATCCCTCTGCTGGCCGGGTATTTTCTTCGCCGCTTCCAGTCCGAATACGGCAATTCCCCCGGCGGTTCGGAACCCCCTCCCCTGTTGTCCGAGCCGGTGCTGGAGACCCTTCAGGCATGGCCCTGGCCGGGTAACGTGCGCGAACTCCAAAACGTCATGGAACGCGCCTTTCTGCTCTGCGAGGGGGGTATCATCCGTACCCGGGATTTACCCGCCAATATCCGATCCGCCGCGCGGCAGGAAGACGAATCGCCCGAAACCGCACCCGGAAACTCCCTGATCGAGAGCGTCAACCGTCTGGAGGAACATCTCATTGACAGCACCCTGAAGGAAACAAGGGGCAATATTCATGAAGCCGCGCGCAAGCTGCGCGTCACATACCGTATGCTGTACTACAAAATGAAAAAATACGGTATGGACTACCGCCGCTATGCCGAACCGGAAACCGTGGAATAACGCCGGAAGCGTTGAACCTGCCCTGAAATACCGCACTGGACATCCCGTCCGAAACACGGAAATATAACGGGACAGGGGGAACCCATGCGCGAAATGCGGCACAACACATCTGAACGTATTCTCCTCGCCGATATCGGCAACACCTGCGTAAAAATCGGCCTGGCCGACGCATCCGGCCTGGGCGAAACATGGTCTCTGCCCACGCGCATACCACACACTTCCGACAGTCTGGGCCTTGCCCTGACTGGCCTGCTGGGCAGATCGGGCCTGGGCGAAGGCGATGTTGCAGCCTGCGCCGTGTGCTCTGTAGTGCCCGACCTCACCCCCATGCTGCGCGACGCGGTGGCACGCTACCTTGCCTGCCCGACGCTCAACTTCCCCGAAGACTTTGCTCCGGGGCTGGAAAACCGTTACGACAACCCGAGCCAGGTCGGCGCGGATCGTCTGCTGGCGGCTTTTGCGGCGCGCCGCCTTTTCCCGGAACCGGCGTCGCTGATTTCCGTGGATTTCGGCACGGCCACCACCTTTGACTGTGTAACGGGTGAAGCCTACCTTGGCGGGCTGATCTGCCCCGGTGTGCTCTCCTCGCATGGAGCGCTGGCCACCGGCACGGCCAAACTCCCGCGCATCAGCCTTGAAGCTGACGCGGACGCACCGCTTATCGGCAGCAACACTTCCACCAGTATGCGGCATGGCTTTGTCTTCGGTTTCGCCGCCATGACCGAAGGCC
>CAJTSU010000067.1:12187-12433 GCA_910579055.1 uncultured Mailhella sp.
CCGGAAACAGCTCCCCGGCCCCTGCCTTGTGCTCGGCACGGGCGGCTTTGCCCCGGCCATTGCCCGGGTCAGCACCTGCCTTGATCACGTCAGGCCGGATCTTATTCTCGAAGGTTTGCGCCTTGCATGGAAACAAAGCCGGAGTTAATATCCTTGAAGCCGAGTTTGTCATGAGGGAACCGCTGATTTATTCTGTGAATACATCAGCTGAGGCTGCTGACAACGTCAGCAGCCCCGAAAATTGCG
>CAJTSU010000067.1:12483-17899 GCA_910579055.1 uncultured Mailhella sp.
GCGTTTCCGTCAAGCCGCTTTGCGGCTTGGACGGCGCAAACGCCGCCAAGCGGGGTTTGTCATCAGTCTGGGCACGTCAAGTCGTTCATTTAACGGGAAAAGTAAATTTCCCCTGTTCACGACTTGCGGGTGGTCTTGCTCCGCAAGACCGCAGGAAACGCTTTATCAGCGTTTCCTTAACCTGCGGGCTACCGACCCGTAAAGAGAAGGAGAAAATATGGACAGCAGCACGATTACTTCGGTATGGGCCCGCGAAGTTCTGGATTCCCGCGGCAACCCCACTGTGGAAGTGGAAGTGGGTCTGGAATCCGGCCATGTGGGCCGCGCCGCCGTGCCCTCCGGAGCCTCCACCGGCACAAGGGAAGCGCTTGAGCTGCGCGATGGCGACCCTGCCCGCTATAAAGGAAAGGGCGTCTCCAAGGCCGTGGAACATGTGAACGGAGAAATTGCCGAAGCCGTTATCGGCCTTGACGCCCTGCGCCAGGTGCAAGTGGACACCACCCTGCTCGACCTCGACGGCACGGACAACAAGTCCCGCCTCGGCGCCAACGCCATGTTGGGCGTCTCCCTCGCCACAGCCCGCGCCGCGTCCGAATTTCTGGGCCTGCCCCTGTATCAGTATCTCGGCGGAATCAACGCAAAAATCATGCCCGCCCCCATGATGAACGTCATCAACGGCGGCGCTCATGCCCCCAACAACCTGGATATTCAGGAATTCATGATCATGCCCATCGGCGCGGAAACCTTCCATGACGCCCTGCGTATCGGCGCGGAAGTCTTCCATACCCTGAAGGCTCTGCTTGAGCGCGACGGTCATGCCACCAGTGTGGGCGACGAAGGCGGTTTCGCTCCCAACCTCAAGAGCCACGACGAAGCCTTCCGCTATCTCGTGGCGGCCATTGAAGAGGCGGGGTACATTCCCGGCGCGGAAGTGGCGCTTGCCATTGACGCCGCCTCCTCCGAGTTCTATCAGGACGGCAAATACCACATCAAAGGCGAAAACAAGGTGCTTTCCTCCGCTGAAATGGTGGATTGGCTGGCCGACTTTGCCGAGCGCTATCCCCTGGTTTCCATTGAGGACGGCATGGCCGAAGACGACCGCGAAGGCTGGCGCATGCTTACCGCCCGCCTTGGCGACGAGGTGCAGCTGGTAGGCGACGACGTGTTCGTGACCAATCCCTATATCCTCCAGGAAGGGATTGAAGACGGCATCGCCAACGCCATTCTGATCAAGGTAAACCAGATCGGCACCCTGACCGAAACCATGGATACCATCGAAATCGCCAAGACTGCCGGTTATGCCACGGTTATTTCCCATCGCTCCGGCGAAACCGAGGATTCTTTCATCGCCGACCTCTCTGTGGCCGTGAACGCGGGCCAGATCAAGACCGGCTCCCTCTCCCGTTCCGACCGTATCGCCAAATACAACCAGCTCCTGCGTATTGAAGAAGACCTCGACGACACTGCCATGTACTTCGGCCCCGTGCTCGTGGACAACTTCGGCTTCGCTTCCGATGAGGAAGAAGAATACGAAGAGTAGATGACGGCGCGGGAGGAAGGAAGCTTTTGAAAAAGCTCCTTCCTCCCGCGCACCCCCTCCAGCCTGCAACACTTTTTATTCTATGGGCGTCATAGCTCCTTGCTCGTCCGGAGACTTCATGTCCCTTTCCCATCTTTCTCGTTCCGTGTTCCGTACCGCGCTTGCCTGCCTCGCCCTCTTCTGCCTTCCGGCTTCTGCCGCGCCTTCCGATCAGGCATCGGTCAAGGATGTGGTGGCAAAAATGCAGACTGCCTACAAAACGCTGAACAGCTTTCGTGCCGACTTCACGCAGGAACTCACCCATCAGGAAAGCGGCACCACCGAAACGCGCACGGGTGTTCTGCTGTTCAAAAAACCGCTGCTGGTGCGCTGGGAAAGCGCAGCTCCGCATGCGGAACTGCTGCTTGTGGGAGAACAGGACATCTGGAACTGGCTCCCCGACGAAGAGCTGGCCTACCGTTATCACCTTGATATCGTGAAAGATTCCCGTTCCCTTATCGCCGTCATCACCGGGCAAAGCCCGTTGAATCGTGATTTTGACGTGGAATTCATGAACGAAACCCCCGCCGGGGAAGATGTGGCCGCAGAAAAGGCCGCGGGAACGCTCAACGCCGCACATTTGCTGCTTTACCCCAAGGAACCTGCTCCGCAGATGGTGGAAGTGCAGCTCTGGATCGACCGCTCCAGCGGATTTATCCGCCGCGCGCAGATCATGGACTTCTACGGCAATACCAACCGCATCACCTTTACGAAATTTCAGCCCGATGAAAAACTCTCCGCCAGGGATTTCGCCTTCACTCCCCCCAGGGGCACAGAAGTCGAGGATCACAGGAATGACGGCGGTTCTTCGGGCAATATGCTTCTGAAATAGCCGTCGAGCTCTTATAAACGGATGACAAACCCCGCTTCGCGGCGTTTGCGCCGTCCAGGCCGCAAAGACGGCTTGACGGAAAGGCACAAAAATCAGTCGCTTACGGCGCGGCAAAGCCGCGGCCTGCTCGCAATTTTCGGGGCTGCTGACAACGTCAGCAGCCTCAGCCCGCATATGCGGGCTTTATCATCTTCTCCGGGGCGGCTTGGCAGAACGGCGCTTGTGCGTTATGACGAAAAATCAGCAAGGAGAATCACATGGCCGTCATCATGGGCACAGCCGGACATATCGACCACGGCAAAACCAGCCTTGTGCGCGCGCTTACCGGCATCGACTGCGATCGCCTGGAAGAGGAAAAGCGCCGGGGCATCACCATTGAACTGGGCTTTGCCTATGTCACCCTGCCCAACGGCGAGCGCATGGGCGTGGTGGACGTGCCCGGGCACGAGCGTTTTGTACGCAATATGGTGGCCGGAGCGGCGGGCATTGACTTTGTGCTGCTGGTCATCGCGGCAGACGAGGGCGTCATGCCCCAGACCCGCGAACATCTGGAAATATGCTCTCTGCTCGGCATCCGTCACGGTATGGTGGCGCTGACCAAAATCGACATGGTTGACCCGGAACTGCTGGAACTGGCACAGGAAGACGTGGCCTCCTTTCTGGAAGGCACCTTTCTGGAAGGCGCGCCCATTTTTCCCGTATCCTCGGTTTCGGGAGAAGGCATGGATGCCCTGCGGCAAGCCATTTATGCGCGAAACAAGGAGCTTGCGCCCAAGCGCCGTGAAGACCTGTTCCGTCTGCCCGTAGACCGCGTCTTCACCCTCAAGGGGCACGGCACGGTGGTGACGGGGACGCTTATTTCCGGACGCGCAAAACCCGGTGAGGACGTGGAACTCCTGCCCTCCCGCGCGCTGTCGCGCATCCGCGGTATCCAGACCCACGGGGCGGACGTGGAAGAAGCCACGCCAGGCCACCGCACCTCCATCAACCTCGCGGGGCTGGATGTGGAAGACATCCGACGCGGCGACGTGATCGCCCGCCCCGGCACGCTTTTTCCCTCTTCACGCTGGGTGCTTTCCCTCACCTGTCTGTCTTCTTCGCCCCGCGCGCTGCGCCACCGGTCGGAAATCCATTTTCACCACGGCGCAAAGGAAGTGCCCGCGCGCCTGTATTTTTATGACCGCGACAAACTCGCCCCCGGTGAAAGGGCTTTGGCGGAAGTGCGCTTCTCTCCGGAAAATGGAGAAGAAACTTTCATGGCAGGCGTGTTTGGCGATCGCTGCGTTGTCCGCGCTTTTTCCCCCTTGCGCACTGTGGCGGGCGGCTCCGTGCTCATCCCGCTGGACAGCGCCCCGCGCCGCCGCGACATTTCTCCGGAAATGAGGGAAACGCTGCTGGCCTTGCCGGACCGTTCCGGGCAAGCCGGAGAAGAAGATCGTCTTGTTACCCAGCTTGAGCTGGCCGGGCCGCACGGTGCAACCCAGGCCGCGCTCTCCGTGCTGACCAATCTGGAAAACAAGCGCCTGGAAAAGCTGGTGCAAACCTTGTCCGGCAAGGGGCGCATCGCCTGCTACGACAAGGAAAGCCGGGCCTGGATCGCGGCCGCCGCCCTTCAGAAACTTTCTGACGCGGCGCTGGCCCGCGCGGCGGAATTCCACCGGCGCGAACCGCTCAAACCTGGCATGGCCAAGGGCGTGCTCATGCCCGCTCAGGTTCCGCCCAAGCTGGCCCATTTTGTGCTGGAAAAACTGCTCCGCTCCGGCGCTCTGACGGCGGAAGGCGAACAGCTGCGCCTGGCGGATCACCGCATCTCCCTGGCCTCCGATCAGAGTGCCCTGCGCGAAAAACTTGTGGAAGCCCATAGAGCCGCGCCCATGACTCCGCCCAACCTCAAGGATGTGCTGGAGGAACTGGGCGTCACGCTCAAGGAGGCGGCGCCCGTGTTGCGCCTGCTCCAGCAGGAAGGAACGCTGATCAAGGTTTCCGAAGGGCTGTGGTACGATTCCGCCGCCATTGAGGAGCTCAAGCACCGTACCCGAGTCTGGTTTGAAACCCATGACGACCTGACCCCCGGGGATTTCAAGGAAGTAACGGGCGGCCTGACGCGCAAATATCTCATTCCGTTGCTGGAATATTTCGACCGGGAACGCTTTACCATGCGCGTGGGCGACAAACGCCAGATCCGGGGCCGCGTCTCCTGACGGCTCCGAAGGGTATACAGGCAAATCTGACCCACAGGTTTCACACCTGAAGCCGGAGCTTGCTCTGCTGTCCATGCCTGTACGCCCTGCGGGCCGCCCTTCGGGTGGCAACGCCGCAAGTGAATTGCGGCTACTCCGGCGTCGCGCGGAGCCTCGCTTTGCTCGACTCCGTAGAGCATTTCAAGACAGAAATGCTCTAAGACGCAATCATTTTGAGAATATTGGATCTGCAAAGTCCGTCCGTGATCCCCCATTCTTTGCATAACCCGTCAGGAGCAGGTGTTTGCGGAATGTTGGGAAACAGACTGAGCTTTTGTGCAGACTGACCGGGGCGAAGCGTTAAGGCTAAACTGAAGAGCTTTAATTTTTTTGTCCGATCACTGGTTATCTTGCGCGCGGCATATTCGAGCAGATAACCGGCTCTTGCCCTGCTCTCGGGATCAGGCAAATTTGAAGGTATCTCTATCATTCAGCAGGCCATTCTCAATATCACGGATCCAGTACATGACAGCCGATCCGCCGCAGATATATGCTTCCACCGGCTGAGGCAACGAAGGGAAGGACGAGCTGATCCGTTCGGCTATGGAAAGCAGCGCATCCTTATAGGATTTCTGATCATACCTCATTTACTGTTGTGGCAATCTGTATCAAAAAAACTGGCCGTTCCCAAGTCATGGTTTACCCGACGCGCGGTAAAACTTCTCGCGCGGGTTGACTTTAAGAAAACGCTGATTAAAGCGTTTCCTTAAAAGAGAGTGTTAACTAAATAATGTTTTAATGTCTTCCAGTCTTCCATTTACATGG
>CAJTSU010000068.1 GCA_910579055.1 uncultured Mailhella sp.
TCGCCTAACGACTGCCGCTGGCCCGTGTGGAACACGGGCTGCCTTTACGGCAATGAATATTGCCGCCTGTGCCGGCGCAAAACTGTACGCTCCGCGCAACGCTGCCAACACGGTTCTATGCCACAGCCTAATATTATTATATTTGCAATTGAGACAAAAAATAGACAATCGTGTTAGATTCATATTTTCGGGTATGGCAGGCATGATATGGTAAAACTCATGATTTTTATTCATGATGTTGCACTGAACTTGTCGTTATGAAACATACCAATATGCATATTTGCTTTTAGTTCATTAATATTGCGGTGTATAATGTCCATGGAAAAACCATATTATAGATATGATATTGACGGTCTTCGCGCCGTTGCTGTGCTCGCGGTTATATTTTATCATGCTGGATTTTCAACATTTTTCAGCGGCGGGTATGTTGGAGTTGACATATTTTTTGTTATTTCAGGATATATTATTACACGTATTATCAGGTATGAACTTGATTCTGGAACATGGTCACTTATAAATTTTTATGAGCGACGATTCAGAAGAATTCTTCCTCCACTTTTTTTTATGCTGCTTGTTTGCCTTATAATGGCATGGATATGGTATGATCTCGAGCAGATGAAGCAGTTGTTCAGAATGATAAAAAGAGTTGTATTTGGAGTATCAAATTTCTTTTTATATAAAAATACAGGTGGTTACTTTGATGCCCCGGAAGAAGAACTTCCTCTGCTGCATACATGGTCTTTAAGTGTCGAAGAGCAGTTTTATGTTGTTCTCCCCCTTCTGCTGTGGAGTATATGGCGCTTCAGGAGCAAGGCATGTGATACCGCATGGTTGGTGCTTTTCCTTGCGGTGTGCTCAATGGCGCTTTCAGCATATGTCGTGACATTTGACGCGAAGTTCGATTTTTATATGTTGCCGACGCGGGCCTTTGAGCTGCTGCTTGGGGCCGCAGTGACCTTTGCCGAACATAACGGGAAAAGAGCCTTTGCTCCATGGTGTTATCTCTGTGGGCTGGCTGTTGTTTTTTTCTGCATATTCGGATTTGGCCGGGTGCCGAAGGAATCTTTTCCCGGCCTGTGGGCGCTTTTGCCCTGCATTGGCACGGCACTTTGCCTATATGCGGGGGCTTCCGCAAAGGATACGGGAGCGGGCAGGCTCCTGTCCGGCAGGGTGATGAGAGGAATTGGCCTCATTTCCTACTCGCTGTATCTGTATCACTGGCCATTTCTGGTATTCTTCCGGCAGGTGAGTCCGGAGCCCGTGTCCGGCACATGGAAACTTCTTCCGGTGTTCGGCGTTGTTTTCGCGCTTTCCTGGCTATCCTATGTTTTCATTGAACAGCCCATACGAAAAAAGCGTTTTCTCAAGACACGCGGAACCCTGTTTGCGGCGGCTTTCATCTGCATGCTCGGCTTTTTTCTGCTGGGACATTTTGGAAGAAAACACATTACCCCTTATGTGCCTGACGGGGCGGAAACATATTTGCTTGAAGCAAGGGAATGGAATTTTGTAAAAGAACATACCTTTTTGCTTGACGGTGTTCCGGTGGCCCGCCTTGGCGGTGAATCCCGGCCGTTATCCTTTCTTGTGCTGGGAGACAGTCATGCCGCCATGCTGGCCCATGCCGTCAGTGAGGAGGCCTCGGAACATGGGGTATCCGGACTTATTCAGGCAAGAGCGGGGAACGAAACACCGGTTGCCCTGCCTTCGGATGATCAATCATGCAGAAGAATCATTGAAAAAGGCTCATTCAATGTTGTCCTGCTTTCTTTCCGCTGGGCTTCCCATTTGGAGCAGTGCGATCTTGATCAGTTTGCCGAGGAACATTCGGACCCGGAGGAACGCGCTCGCAGATTTTCGGAAAAACTGGCTGTTTCTGTTGAATACATGTTGAGGCATGGTGTCCGGAACATCTATATAATGAAGCCTGTTCCCGCGCAGACTACCTATTACCCCGCGTCAAAGGCCATAGGCATACTCAAGCGGGGCGGCAATCCTGAAGATTCCCTGTTCAGCAGTCTGGAAGCAAACCTTCGCTATAACCAAAGCAGCACACTCATGCTGGAACGGATTGCGGCAGCATACCCGCAGGTTCATCTGCTCGATCCGGTTCCCTATCTGTGTTTTGAAGGAAAATGCGCCGCTGTGCGTGACAAAAGGACATTATACACTGACGACGATCATCTTTCCGTATGGGGAGCAGCTCTTCTGAAACCGCTTCTGCGGAATATCTTCGCGCGGGAAGCCGAATCCCCTGCTCCGTAATCTGAAATGTTGCGGAGTGCCACATTACGCCCCCTCTCCATCGGCTGCGGAGTCAGTCGCCGACGGGGCGGCTGTGGATTGAAACATCCGACGGAGATTTTTCGGTAAATCAGCCTACGCGAGAAGCCAGTTCAGCGCGTTGGTCTTCTGTATGCCTTCGTAATCCATTTCTCCAAAGATCGTGTCAAGGGTCAGCAGATACTTGGGGTAATTGTCCTTGATTTTTTGCAGTGGCGCGAGTTCACGGCGGAGTACGTGTTTATCAATCGTGATTTCGGAGACTTGGTAGTATTCCAGCTTGCCGTCCTTCATCGCCACGAAGTCGACTTCGCCTTCCGGCCCGAGCTGCCCGACATAGACCTCGCAGCCACGCCTCTTGAGTTCAAGATATATGATATTTTCAAGGATGTGCCCGATGTCTGATTCCCTGCCCTTCACCAGCATATTTCTCATGCCGATGTCGGTCACGTAATATTTGTTCATCGTGGTAAGGAATTCCTTGCCCTTGATGTTGTAGCGGCGCGCTTCGTAGAACATCAGGCTTTCGGTCAGGCCGCGAAGGTAGCGATCGACGGTCTTGGCGTCTATCTTGCGCTGATTCGAGGTCATAGTGTTGGCAATGGTCGTGGGCGAAGTTCGGTTGCCGATATTGTACATGACAAACTTCGTGATGGATTCCAGCATATTGGCATCGGCTATGTGGTAACGCTTCACGATGTCGTTGAGCAGAATGCTCTCGTAAATCGAACGCATATATTCGCGGGCATCCCTCATGCCGTACTGGTAGCGGAGGACATACGGGAACGAGCCGATTGTCAGGTAGAGATTGAATTTCTCCTGCGTGGAAAGTGTCTGCCGCTCTTCGTTCAGCCCTTCGCAGAACTCTTTGAAAGAGAGCGGCATCATGGAGAGTTCGACGTATCGCCCGGTGAGCAGGGTCGCCAGTTCCCCAGACATGAAATAGGCGTTGGAACCGGTGAGGTAGAGGTCGCAGTTCTCCTTGAGGAAGAGGCTGTCCACGGCCTTCTGATACTGGGCGACGTGCTGAATCTCATCAAAGAAAATGTAATTTTTGCGGTCAGACAAGAGATGCTCAGAAATGTGCCGGTACAGCGCCTTGTAGTCGAGCAGCTCTTCGTATTCGATATTCTCGAAATTGATGCTGATAATCTGCTCAGGTGAAACGCCGTTCGCCAGCAGATATTCTTGAAAAATCGCAAAGAGCGTGGACTTGCCGCAGCGCCGAACGCCCGACACAACTTTGATGATCTGCTTGTCCTTCTGCCGGATAAGCCAGTCCAGATATCCGGAACGCTTGATGATGTTCATACTCAAACTCCGTATGTAGGGAAATAATAGAAGATTTTTTTTAATTTTCAAGAAAAACAGATTATATTACGTTTTTATTTTAGTATGCTGAAGAATGGGAAACAGAACAGAAATATGACGGCTATTTTTATTCCGTAGCGCAGGGCATACCTTTTGTCATGAGAAATGTACTTTTCCCAGCTCGCTACGCTCGCGCCTCCGGCGGTCAAGGATATTTCAACACTATTCTTCAACAGAGCCATTTTTTCGCCTCTTCCGAACTCGATCTGTTCCATCTTCTCTATCCGCTCCATGTTTCACCGGATGCGGAGTCAGTCGCGGACGGGGCGGCTGTGGATTGAAACATTTTCCGCTTCACAGAATAAGCATGGATGACAAAACGCCGATACTCCGGCAGCGGACCATCGGCGTTTTGCCGGTCTGGCGCGGCATTTCAGATATTCGTGCGAACCTTCCATGCCTGCACGGTATTGGACAGGAGCATGGCAATGGTCATGGGGCCAACGCCGCCGGGCACGGGGGTAATGGCCGCGCATTTTTCGGCAGCGGCGGCGAAATCCACATCACCGCACAGGATTGCCCTGCCGTCTTCTTCAATGCGGTTGATGCCCACGTCGATAACCACCGCGCCGGGTTTGACCATATCGGCGCTGATGAAGCGGGGGCGTCCCAGTGCTGTGCACAGGATATCGGCGGAGCGGCACTCTTCCGCGAGATTGGCGGTGCGGGAATGGCACAGGGTTACGGTGGCGTCGCGGCCCTTGGCACCGAGCAGCAGGGCCAGCGGGCGGCCCACCAGGCTGCTGCGGCCCACAACCACGGCCTTTCTGCCGCTGGTAGGGATGTTGTATCGATCCAGCAGGCGCATGACGCCGGCCGGTGTGCAGGGTTGAAGGCCGGGCCGTCCGAGCGCCAACATCCCCTGATTGTGGGGTGTAAGGCCGTCCACATCCTTCTCCGGGCTGATGCGGGCGATGCAGGCGTCGGCGTTCAGACCGCGCGGCAAAGGCAGTTGCAGCAGAATGCCGTCTACTTCGTCTTCAGCGTTGAGCCCCGCAATAACGTCTTCCAGTTCCTTTTGCGATACCGTGGCCGGCAGGCGCAGGGTGCGGGCGTTCATACCCACTTCCAGCGCCGCCTTTTCCTTGTTGCGCACATAGACCTGCGAGGCCGGGTCCTCTCCGGCCAAGATCACCGCAAGGCCGGGAGCGCGTCCGGCGCGGGGCAGAAGGGAAGCGACTTCTTCCTTGAGAGCCGCGCGGGTTTCGGCGGCAGTGGCTTTTCCGTCCAGTATCAACATGGGGGCTCCGGCATATGTTGGCAGTTTTCCCGTCCCTCCCGCAACGAAAAGTCTTTGAAGGGAAAGGGGGCGTGGGGGGAAGGAGAACGTTCTGAAGAACGTTCCCTTTCCCCCCGCATAAAAGTTACCCTATTACCTGGCGGGCTTTGCCTCCAGGCGCGGGGGGGCCGATGAGGCCGTCCTGTTCCATCTGTTCCACAAAGCGGGCGGCCTTGTTGAAGCCGATACGATAGCGCTGCTGAAGCTTGGAAATGGAGATAAAGCCCTTTTCCCGCGCAAACTGTACGGCTTCCGCGTACAGGGGGTCGTCAAGCACGTCGTTCTTTTCCGGCCCGCCCTCTGTGCGTTCGCCGCTGAAACTTCCATCCGGGCGGCTGTCGCCATATTCGCGGAAGTCCAGCTTGTAGTCCGGCTTCTGGAGTGATTTCCAGTGTTCAACCACAGCCTCGACTTCGGCGTCGCTTACATAAGCCCCGTGCAGACGGTGCAGTTTGCCGTTGCTGGCCTTGAGCAGCATGTCGCCGTTGCCGAGCAGGGCTTCGGCTCCGCCCTGATCGATGATGATGCGTGATTCCGTGGGGCCGGAAGTGCGGAAGGCGATACGGCTGGGCAGGTTGGCCTTGATCAGGCCGGTCACTACGTCGGCGCGCGGGCTTTGCGTGGCGAGAATGATATGGATGCCCGCTGCGCGGGCCTTCTGACCCAGCCGGGCAATGGCGCTTTCGATTTCCTTGCCCTTGTTCAGGATCAGATCGCCGAATTCGTCCACCACGATGACGATATAGGGCAGAAGCGTGAGCTCTTCCCCTTCGCGCGAGCGGGGGTTGTCCATTTCCCGAATCTTGCGGTTGTAGTCGTCCAGCTTGCGCACGCTGAGCAGGTTGAGCAGGGTATAACGCCGTTCCATTTCATCCACGGCCCACATCAGGGCATTGCGCGCCAGCTCCATGTCCGACACCACCGGGTGCACCAGATGGGGAAGATCGTCGTAGACCTGAAATTCCACGACCTTGGGGTCGATAAGCAGCAGCTTCACTTCGTCGGGCCGCGCCTTGTACAGCAGGCTGAGCAGAATGGCGTTCAGGCATACGCTTTTGCCTGCCCCGGTGGCCCCGGCCAGCAGTAAATGGGGCATCTTGGCCAGATCGTCGGTGCGCGGCGCGCCCGCAATGTCCTTGCCCAGGGCCAGCGTCAGCAGAGAAGGAGCGCCGCGGAAGGCATCATTCCGGATGATGTCCCGGAAGCGTACGACCGCGCGCTTGTCATTGGGCACCTCCACTCCTATGGTATCCGTGCCGGGAATGGGGGCCTGCACGCGTACCGCCTCCGCCTTGAGGATCATGGCGATATCCTGCGAAAGCGGGGCAAAGCGCCCGGCCTTGACGCCCGGCGCGGGGCGCAGGGCAAACAGGGTGATGACCGGGCCGGGGCTGATGCGGGCCAGTTCCGCCGTAACGCCGAAATTTTGCAGGCATTCCATGAGCGCCGCGCCCTTGGTTTCCAGCAGAGCCTGATCCGGCTTCTGCGCGCTTTCCTCCCTGGAGGATTGAGCCAGAAGATCAAGGGACGGCAAGGGCGGACGCACGCCTTCCTGAGATGCGGCATCGTTTCCGCTGCCGTGCAGAAAGCCGAACAGGCCCTTGCCTTCTTTTTGGGGGGGCGTTTTTTCGGCTTTGGCGGAAGGGGCGTCGGCAGCACCTTCGCGGGCGGAAGTATCCGCCGGGGGGGGCGGCTGACCCTCCGCACTCCTTGCTGCTTGTACGTCCGTTTCAAAGGCATTGTTTTCCATGCCCTCGTGTGCGGCGGGGGGAGCTTTCGGCGCGGCAGGTTCGGAGCAGACCTTTGCCACGGGTTCAATATCAATGATCCCCTGGTCTTTTTTCCGGCCCAGGCTGATGCTGAACAGTTTCAGTTTTCCGGAGCCGGTTTCGGGCTTGCCCGGCGAAGAGAAAAGCTCGTTACCGCGTTTGCCGGGCAGAGAGGGCAGTTTGGCCCTGGGCAGTTTTTTCACCTGATCGGCTGTGGCCTTGACACCCCGGCTCGTGAGCGCCAGCCAGGAAATGCGGAAGGAAAGCTCCATGGCCGCCAGCAGAGCGAAGAACCAGACCAGAGCGGACCCCACGGGGCTGAAAACCTGGTCGCTTTTGGCGTAGAGCCATGCCCCCAGCAAGCCGCCGCCCCGCACGTCCTTAATGCCGATGTTCCATGCCTCGGCCGCGGTGAGCAGACAGGCCGCGAGCAGCAGATAGCCGATCCAGCGGTACCAGGGCAGGATGAAAAAGCGGGTCATCAGGCCCGCGCCCATGCCGAGAAAGAACAGGGCCCACAGATACGAGGCAAAACCGAAGATGTCCGTAAGAAGCCCCGCGAGGCAGGCACCGAAAAGTCCGGCGGAATTTTTGATCGCCGCGCCGCCGCTGACCGTCTGGTTCAGCGTGGGGTCTTTCACGTCATAGGACCACAGGCTGAGAAGGATCAACAGCCCGCAGAAAATGAAGAAAAGTCCTGTCAGTTCACGGATGAGTTTCTGCCCGTTCATCAAAAATCCCGTTATGGTTTGAAACTTCCCGCTTCAGGGGGACAAGTGAACTTGACAAAACGGCGAAGCCGATGAAATCCTTTTTTATAACCCCCTCGGTGGATGGGGCGACTGTGGATTGAAACATGCATTCCTTCAGACTGATAGCAAACTCCGTTTTACGGCGCGGCCAGGCCGCGACCTGCTCGCAATGTTCGGGGCTGCTGACGTTGTCAGCAGCCTCCTTGTGCTGTGTGTACGCTCCGCCCGGCATGCTTCGGGCGGAAGCATGCCGGATTCCAGTTCCGGGCTATTCGCGGCCGAGATAATCGCCGCTGCGGGTATCAACCTTGATCATGTCACCTTCATTAATAAAGATCGGAACCTGTACCACCACGCCGGTTTCCAGGGTGGCGGGCTTGGTCACGTTGGAAACGGTGTCGCCCTTCGCGCCGGGTTCGGTCTTGACCACCTTGAGTACAAGGCTGAGGGGGATTTCAATATCAATGGGTTCGCCATTATACAGCAGCACGCGGCACTGCTGGCCGTCCAGAAGATAGCCGGACTTTCCGTCGGTCACTTCTTCCTTGAGGTGAAGCTGCTCATAGGTGGTGAGATCCATGAAGATGAGATCGTCGCCGTCATGGTAGAGGAACTGCATGTCGCGCTGTTCCATGTCGGGGCGGCCGACCTTTTCGCCGGAACGGAAGGTATTGTCCACAAGGCGGCCGGTGAGGATGTTGCGCAGTTTGGTGCGGACCATGGCCCCGCCCTTGCCCGGCTTGAAGTGCTGGAATTCGACAATTTCGTAGGGTGTGCCGTCCAGTTCGATTTTCAGGCCTCTGCGGAAGTCGGTGGTGGAATACATGCTGTCTCCAGATAGTGGTTTCGTTGATTGATATGGATAAGGGTTTTCAGAGCTCCACGGAGGGGGAGTTCCGCCCCTGTTCCCGAATGTGGCGGACAAGGGCCAGTACGGCCAGGGCATATGAGGCAAGGCCGAAGCCGGAAATCACGCCGATGCACTTTTTGGCCATGTGGCTCTGCTGGCGTATGGGGTCTTCCGTGCGGGCAAACACGTTGCTGATATGCACTTCCACGCAGGGCACGCCGATCCAGGCCAGGCAATCTGCCAGAGCAAGGCTGGTGTGGGTGTACGCGCCTGCGTTGAAGGCCACGCCGTCTGCGTGGCCGGGGCCGTTTTCCCGCGTTTTTTCCAGCCGGTCAATAAGCTCGCCCTCATGGTTGGACTGAAAATAGTCCAGTTCAATGGCTTCTTCGCCCGGCCTTTGAGGGCCGAGCATGTCCCGAATCATGGCCAGCGCGGCATCCATGCCGTCATTTCCGTAGATTTCCGGCTGACGTTTGCCCAGGTTGCCGAGGTTGGGGCCGTTAAGTATCAGAATCTTCATTAAATTCCGCCATTTCGACGGCTTGAGGGGCTTCGCGTTGCCTTTTGTTCCAGACAGGGCTAGAATTTTCTCCACCGGATTTCTTGCCGGTGCGGCGCAAATGCCGCCGGATTCCGGAGCGTTTCGCTTCCTTCCGGTTGCCGTCTTTTCGCTGTTTATTCGCCGTTCACCCGTTTTTCAGTACGCTCTTGATCCGTGAAGTGCGAGCATGAAGAGGGGGAGATATCGCGTCATGTTCAGCATCGTAACCAGTTCGTGTTCACAAATATTCAGTTTTGTCGATACCGCCCGTCTTGTCAACAGCGCGGCAAGTGCGTTCCCCCCGTGTGGAGTGAGCGCCCCCGCTTTTCTTTGTGAGGTAGCATGTCTCAGAACCGCCCCGCGCCGTCCGCGGCCCCGCCGGCCAAATCGGCAGATACCCCCTGTGCCGTGAAGCGTGAATCCACGCTGGAACTTGCGGCCACGCTTTTTACGCGGGAGCAGCTCAAGGCCGCTCTTGCGGACATGGGCGCTTCCCCCCAGATCGCGCTGGCCGGGCGCTCCAACGTGGGCAAATCTTCCCTGCTCAACGCGCTTGCCCGGCGCAAACAACTGGCAAAGGTCAGTTCCACACCGGGCAAGACCCGCTCGGTCAACCTGTTCCGGGTTGTGCCCGAAGGTTTTTACGTCACTGATCTGCCCGGTTACGGCTACGCCCGGCGCGGCAAGGCGGAACGGCGGGCCTGGGGTGAGCTGATCGGGGATTATCTGACCGCGGCCCCGCAGCTCAGGGCCGTGGCGATTCTGCTGGACTGCCGCCTGCCCCCCCAGCAGGCGGACAGGGATATGGTGAGCTTTGCCCGCGCGCACGGCTTGCCTGTGCTGGCCGTGCTGACCAAGGCCGACAAGTGCAGCCAGCGCGAGCGCGAAACCCGGCGCAAAGAATGGGCTGTTTTTCTGCGGGGGGAGGCTCCCCTGCCCGTGTCCTCCAAGACCGGGATGGGCATGGCGAAGCTGTGGGATCTCCTGCGCGCGGCGGCGGGCATGGATATCATGAACCCCGGCACGGAAGACGCTTCTCCTGAAGCGCGTGCCACAGCGAGCGCCGCCCCGAAACCGGATGCCCGGCCTATGCCAAAGGACGCCTCCCATGCTTGATGTTTCCATGCTCAACGAAGCCCAGCGCGAGGCCGTCACCGCAGGCGAAGGGCCGCTTCTGGTCATTGCGGGCGCGGGAAGCGGCAAAACGCGCACCATTGTTTACCGCCTGGCCTGGCTGGTGGAGCAGGGCTGTGATGCGTCTTCCATGCTTTTGCTCACGTTTACGCGCAAGGCCGCGCAGGAAATGCTGCATCGCGCGTCCATGCTGCTGGCGCAGCAGCTTACGGGCGTTCAGGGCGGCACCTTCCACGCCTTCGCCTTTTCCGTACTGCGCCGCTGGCAGCCGGAATGGCTGCTCGAACGCGGCGCGGGGCTGAGCGTCATGGACAGCGCGGACAGCAGCCCCGCCATTCAGCACTGCAAGACGGCCCTGAACATCGGCAAGGGGGATCGCTCCTTCCCCAAGATACAGACGGTCATCGGCCTGCTGTCCAAGGCCCGCAACAAGGAAATGGAGCTGGAAGACGTGCTGCGGCGGGAGGCGCAGCATCTGCTGCCCCATGCTTCCGATATCATCCGGCTGGGCGAGGCCTATGCCGCCTATCGCAGGGAACATGCTCTGCTGGATTATGACGATCTGCTTTTCGAGCTGGAAGGCATGCTGAAGGAGCGTCCCGATGTGCTGGACGCCCAGCGGCGGCGTTTCCGCCATGTGCTGGTAGACGAGTACCAGGATACCAACAAGGTACAGGCCCGTCTGGTGCGCCTGCTGGCGGGCGAAGGCGAAAAGGCCGGAGTCATGGCCGTGGGGGATGACGCCCAGTCCATTTATGCCTTCCGGGGTGCGACCGTACATAACATTCTGGACTTTCCCAGGCTGTTCCCCGGTACGCGCATCGTGCGTCTGGAGGAGAATTACCGTTCAGTCCAGCCCGTGCTGGATGTGGCCAACGCCCTGCTGGAAAACGCTCCCGAAGGGTATCGCAAGCGCCTGTTCTCCCGCCGTGAATACGCGGACGAACCCGCCGTGCGCCTGTACCGGCCTCTGAGCGATCTCACGCAGGCCAGGATCGCGGCCCGGCGCATTGCCGAATTGCTGGACAGTGTGCGCCCGGAGGAAATCGCCGTGCTGTTCCGCGCGGGTTATCAGTCTTACCATCTGGAAGTGGAGCTGAACAAACTGGGCATTCCCTTTCGCAAATACGGCGGCCTGCGCTACGCCGAGGCTTCGCATGTCAAGGATGTGCTGGCCTTTGCCCGGCTGGTGCTGAACCCGCTGGATCTGCCTTCGTTTGAACGCATTGCCGCCCTGACCAGGGGGATAGGCCCCAAGACTTCGCGCAAGCTGTACGACATGGCGGCCGCGGGGGATGCCGCCGCCCTGCGCAAGGCCGGAGCCAAATACCCTGAGTTTCTTGCCGATCTTGAGCTGGTGGCAGCGCTGCGCCCCCTTGCCCAGCGTCCGGCCGAAATCATTGCGGATATTCTGGAGCATTACCGCCCCCGGCTGGAAGCCCTCTACCCCGATGACTGGCCGCGCCGTCGGCAGGGGTTGGAGGAACTTTCCACCATTGCGGCGGGGTACGACAATCTGGGAGCCTTTATCGGAGATCTGGCTCTGGAAAGCCCGGAAGAAGACGATGTGGATGCGGGTTTGCGCCGCCGGGTGGTGCTGTCCACCGTGCATTCGGCCAAGGGGCTGGAGTGGTCTGCCGTGCTGCTGCTCGATCTGGTGGAAGATCGCTTTCCTTCACGCCATGCTCTGACCCGCGCCGACGACTACGAAGAAGAGCGCCGCCTGATGTATGTGGCCTGTACGCGCGCCAAGGACAGCCTGGATCTCTTTGTGCCCATGAGTCTGTACAGCCGGAGCGCGGGCGGGCAGGAGCCAGCGACGCCCAGCCCGTTTGTGCGCGAGCTGCCTCTGGACGATATGGACGAATATTATGAAACCTACGGCGGCGCTCTGGCCCTGCGCCGGGCGGAAGGCAGTTCCGGTTCCGCCTTGCCGTCGCTTGCCGCTTCAGCGGCCTCCCCGCGTGATGCCGCCATATTGCCCGGAGCAACCTTTTCTCCGTCCTCCCGTTTTTTGCCGCAGGTACGCCGGACGGAGCCGGACAATATCTGGGACGAAGGCGCGGACGATTTGTTTGATGAAGACGGCAAACCTCAACCCCGCCCGCCGCAGTCTTGCGGGCGGCCCTTTCCGGGAGAACGCGGCACGGCGCGGCGGCAGGCCCGGCTCGCCCGCGCGGCGGCCAGAGCGTCTTGTGATCCCGATGCGGAATATCTGGCGGATATCGCCGCGCATCCAGACAGGGAAGAAACGCTTCCCCGGCCTGATTCCGGCGTGCAGGCCGCCGCTCCGGTGGAGAAGCTTGGCTTCTGCCGTCACCGGCTCTTTGGCCGGGGCAAGATTGTGGAAGCTCTGCCTCCGGACAAGTTTCGGGTCAACTTTCCCGGCTTAGGGCTGAAGGTCATTCTCGCGGCCTATCTGGCCATGGAGGAATAAGGCGGCTCCTCCTGTGCTGGTATTCAAGGAAGAGCGGAGGGAACCCTTCCTCCCGAAGGGGTATGGGGCATGCACCGAAAAGGCAAGTGTTTTTCTGGTTGTGGTAACGCGCCCTACGCAGCAGATGCCCGGGACGGGAAACAGCAGTCCCGGGTGCGGGGCGGTCGAACCGGACAGGGGGAAGTCTATGTCAGTCAGCGTCGGAGAGCGCAAGATGATTCCGCGCGGTGAGGATGATATTCTGTCCCTGCTGGATGCGCATTTTCCGCGCTCCGGCAAGGGGCTGCTGCTGGGACGCGGGGACGACTGCGCGCTGCTTGCGCCTGCCGCGCTTCCGCGGGCGTTGACCTGCGACGTGTTCGTGGAGGATTCCCACTTCCGTACCCGCTACTTTACGCCGTATGAACTGGGCTGGAAAGCTCTGGCCGTGAATGTGAGCGATCTTGCTTCCGCCGGGGCGGAGCCGGAAGGCTTTTCCCTCGGGCTGACGCTGACGGGCCGGGAATACGCAGAGTGGCTTGACGCCTGTTTTTCCGGTATGGCTGATCTGGCCGGCCGCTGGAATATGGCGCTGGCCGGGGGAGATCTGGCCCGTGCAGGTGTGCTGCATTTTTCCGTCACCGCCTGGGGCCGTGTGCTATACGCTGATCTCAGGCGGGGCCGGGCCCATACCGGGGATATGATATTCGCATGCGGAGAAATCGGGCTGGCCCGCACAGGGCTGCTGGCGCTGGAGAGCGCCGGGACGCCGGAAGATGTTGCCCGCGTCCGGCGGGAGTATCCGGCGTCCTGCGCGGCGCACCTTATGCCGGAACCCCGCGTGGAGTTCGCCCTTGCCCTGGCGGAACTGGCGGAAAGAAACGGCGCGGCGGGGCGTATGGGGCTGATGGATCTGTCCGACGGACTGGCGCGGGATCTGCCCCGTCTGCTGGACAGCCGCCGGACGGGACTCGGCGCGGATATTGAGCTGCCGGAAGCCGCTCTGCGCGATGAAGTGCGGCGCTTTGCCGGAGAACAGGGCGAGAGCGCGGCGGAGTTCGCTTTTCGCGGGGGGGAGGATTACGCGCTGATCGGCACATGTCCGCCTCAGCTGTGGCCCGCTGTCGAAGCTCTTGGTGTGCGGAGGCTGGGAGAAGTCCGGGCCGGAGGAATGACGCTCAACGGCACGCCGTGGACGGCTCCGGGTTTTGATCACTTCGGTTAAGGCGGGAGTCGATGGGATTTCCGCGCCGGGCCGTGATGAGATGGTAGCGGAAGTCGGGCTGGTGTTCAGGAACAGCTGCGGAGGTGTTCGTCTGGTTCCTCTTGCCGCCGTGTCCTTTGCGATTGATGTATTCCAGGCTGGTTCTGCCTTGTGTTTTGCATGGGGACATGTGTGGGGTACTCCTCGAAGAAAAAGCCGGCTCGCACCGGCTTTTCAAACGCATCAGAGGAATATCTTTCCTGTCAGTATGACGACTGCCGTCACGACGGACAGTGCCGAAACAACAAGAATCGGCGCTGTTTTCCAGATTGCTTTTGTTGTTACCCACTCGTTGCCGTGGAGCATGGCCGCGGTGGAGCTGGCCGCAGGTGTAAGGAAGGCCAGGCAGCAGGCTACCGTCACCAGAATGACGGGCTGCTCGGCAAGCATGCCGTTTGCGGTGCAGTAAGAAAACACCACGGGCATAAGAGCAACGGAAATGGCTGTATTATTGATGAACTGCGTGAGGGCCACCCCCACAATGCCGATGCAGATCAGAAACTTGATGTTGGAGCCCGTGCCGAACAGCGGGTTCAGGATATCCAGCATGAAGGCCGTGATGCCGCTTTTGGGATCGGCAATCGGGCCGGAAAGAGGCAGCACAAAGGCCAGGATGAAGATAATGGGCCACGCCACGCCTTCATTGACCATGGCGCGCCATGGGCAAAGAGACTTTCCGTTCACCTTGATGGCTGTCAGCAGCGCTACCAGCAGCACGCATACGCCGGTGTTGCCTATTTTTTTGAAAAATACGGCTATGGCGAAATCCCCGGGCAGGAATCCGGGAAGCATCATGAATACGACAAGAGCTGTCAGAAAGGCGAAGAGAAGCTTCTGCACGCCGGAAAGTGTCCTCTCGTCTTCCCTGATGAGCGTCTTGATGTCCAGTTTGACGAGCTTGCCCAGATCGGGGCGGAGCAGAAACTTGCCTACCAGGATGAACACCAGCAGACACAGGATGCAGGACAGGAAGGAGGCAAACATGTAGATGGTATAATTGACAGTCGCCCCGGAAAGCTTCTCGTATGCGCTGATGGCAACCAGGGGCAGCGATTTGAACGGTATCAGCGACATGCCGAGCTGGCTGGCGAAAACAGCGCCTATCACCATCATCATCGGGTAGCCTTCATGCTTCTCATACCCGCAGAATTTGAACATGCCGTACATCAGGCTCCAGCCGATGACGCATGCCGGCGTGGCGCTGGACAGCCCGCCGAGAATGGCTATGGCCAGCAGCAGGGCAAAGGTCAGCAGCCATGGTCTTCCTTCCACGCATTTGCGGCTGACAAACCACATGGAAATCCATCGTGTCACGCCGTGAGTGTCCAGCACCGCGCTGAACACGAATATGAATACCATCATGACAACGGTAGGATCGCCAAAACCCTTATTAAAGAGCGTGCTGATGGGCATGATGTCCAGCAGACCGATGGCAAGAAGGCCTATCATGCTGGGCCAGATGACATCTATGAAAATCCACGCATACACAACGCCGATGAGCGCGCCGAGCACATTCATGCCGTAAGGCGTTATGGGCGGGATGGGTTCAAGCCTGCCGAAGAAAAATGTTATGGCGAGGAAGACAGCTATGTGAAAAAAGTGCTTGATATCAATGGAACGCCTGGTTCCGGCTGTCGAGGCGGTCATGTTGCCCTCACGATGGTGGTTGATGGCCCGGAATGAGGGAAGAGCCGCGCAGGAAATGACGGCTCTTCCCGACGACATGAAGAATCTTATGGCGCTTCATGGCAGACCGGTAAGGCGCGCACCGTAAAGAAATGCTCTAATACGGCAGAGGCGTTGGCCTGTTTCTGATGGTATCGACCCTGATGGCGTCTTTCGGGCAGTAAATCTGACAAAGGAAGCAGGACTGGCAGTCTTCCCGATAGCGGATTTCCGGGGCGGTTTCTCCGGCGCGGAACACATCAAGAGGACAAATTTTCACACAGGTTCCACAGTTGATGCACTTTTCCGAATCTATGGCAAAAATAGGCATGGATAAACTCCATTAATAATGTATGACACACATGAATTAGAGCGGATAGACAGGAATGCCGTAGCGTTCGAATTTTTCTGCCGGAATAGGTTCTCTGGTGATCTCGATCCTGCCGTCCTTCAGCCTTGACTTGAGCCACACATTCCATTCCTTATCCATGTCAGGGTAGTCCGTGCGGTAGTGGGAACCACGGCTTTCCTTTCTTTCCAGCGCACTGGTGAAGGTCAGCCGGGCCGTGGTCAGCATGCCGCGAAGCTCGTGATACAGCATAAGTTCATGCGTATCGCGGACAATAATCTCGTTTTCAATATCCTTTTCGATTTGATCGAGCGCGGCCAGCGCTTCCCGGAGATCATCTCCGCAGCGTATGATATTGTATTTTGCAGGGATAACGCAGGACTGGATGCGGTAGATGGCGTCATCAATCGAGAGATGGCCTTCATGGCCAAGCTTGGCGAACGTCTTCTCTCTGATGGAGTCCACCTGGGCTTCATCCACGGGCAGAAGCTCGGCGCCTTCACAGGCTTTGGCCGCGCCTTCCCCGGCACGGAATCCGGAAATCGCGGCCCAGCCGAGATGAACTGCGCCCGCGCCGGCAATGGAGCCGATGAGAAGCCCCTGATTGGCCATATCGCCGGAGGCAAAGAGACGGGGAACGGTGGTATCGCAGGCAAAGGACTTCAGCGTAAGGCCGCTCCCGGAACTGGTGGAACCCATAAAGCCGGGGATCCATTCCACGGAATCCTTGAACGGATCAATGCCGCAGCTCTTGCAGGCGGTGAAGAACGTGGGGACAATGCGATAGCTGAGTTCGCGGTCTTCCTCGTTCATGTTCTTGAGATTGAAGTATATCGGGCCGCGGCCTTCACGCACTTCTGTGGTCATGGCGCGTACAAGAATATGCAGGAGGGCGCCGTCTTTGTTGACGGGATCGTATCTGTCCATAAACGGCTCGCCCAGCGCGTTGGTGAAGCGGCCGCCAAGGCGCTGGAAACGGCTCATGCCGCAAATATCGAAATCCTTGGCCGTGGAGTTGTAACAGTTGGAGAACTCCATATTGGTAAATTCGGCTCCGGCCTGGAGGGCCATGGTGTTGCCTTCGCCGGATTCCATGTCCTGACCGTGGTACTGCCCCTTGAAGCTGCAACTGCCGGTACAAAGAATGGTGTTTACGGCATGGAAGACATGGAACTGCCCTGTACGGACATTAAAACCGGTAGCTCCGACCACCTGCCCGTTATTTGTGAGCAGATCAGTGACCTGCACACGGTCGACAATGTCTACCCCCAGTTTTTCCAGCCTGGCGCGCAGCTTTCTCATCATCTTGAAGCCGGGGAACACGACTGCATGGTTATGGCCGCGTCCGGGCTTGCGCTTGAACCTGCCGTTGGCGTCCTTTTCAAAGTCCATGCCCCATTCGTTCATCATATTGACTATTTCCGTGGAGCTTTCGGCATACCATTCCATCCACTCGGGGTCGAACATGCTGTTTCCGTTCCTGTTCCAGCGTTCCAGCCACTCATGAAGATCGTCTTCTTCGGGGTCGAAATACAGGATGTCGCCGGCGGCAAAGCAGCTTTCACCGCTGCCCCCAACCCATGCCTTGTCAACAAGCACCACACTGCGGCCAGCCATTGCGGCGGCAATGGCCCCCATACAACCGGCCATGCCGCCGCCAAGAACCAGAACATCAGCACTCTTGCGTTCAGTTTCAGGAATCATAGTGTCTCCTTGCGGTAAAATATCTTTGCATATTTTGTATCAAGTTTCGTGCCAAAATTCATAATATATTGATTTTTATAAAAAATAGTTAAATAGCCGCGGGCGCAGAGCGTTTTTAATGTTGCGTTGTAAAACAAAATGTTGCATATATTTGAAACAATTATGCGACAAATGAGATAAAAAATACAAGTTTATACGGGGTAGTTGATGAAGGACGTTTTCATTCTCGCCACACATCCGTCTCTTGTGCGGAAAGCCGAAAAAATCATAGCGGAAGAGGGTCTTGACCGGATCGACATCTTTTTCTGCAAGACGCTAGTGGTCAGTCAACATACAACTGTCGGATAAAGCCTTTTGAGTTTTATCCGTG
>CAJTSU010000069.1 GCA_910579055.1 uncultured Mailhella sp.
AAAATAACCTTGACCGCCGGAGGCGCGAGCGTGGCTGCCCGAAGGGTACATAGCCGTAGCCGAGCAAAGCGAGGCGTACGGATACAGACAGCAACGATGCGAGCTATGGAGGCCGAGCCGAAGGCCGCGCAAGGTTTACGGGAATCGAGAGCAACGCGACGCCCCCCTCCATGCCTCATGACCATGCGGCATGGAGGGGGGCACGGAGTGCGAGCGCGGCGCTTTCCGCTTTGTCCGCAGCCTCGCCCGTGTGGAGCACGGGCTATCTTTGCGGCAATGAATATGCCGCCTGTGCCGGAGCAAAACCATACGCTCCGCGCAACGCTGCCAACACGCTTTTATGACAGAGCCTTTAGATAATTTCCTCTTCCTCTCGCTTAATCTCTCTTCTTATCGAATCGTGCTGCCCGCAGGAGCGTCGGCGGAGAGCAGGGTCAGGCCCCCCGGCCATTCCGCTGTGAGGATCATGCCCTGAGACTCCAGCCCGCGCAACTTGCGCGGGGGCAGGTTGGCGACCACGATCACCTTTTTGCCGATCAGCTCCTCAGGTTTGAAGTTGGCCGCAATGCCGGAGCATATCTGGCGGGGCTTTTCCTCGCCCATATCTACGTCGAAGCGCAACAGCTTGTCCGCATGAGGATGCTGATCAGCAGCCAGAATAACACCCACACGCAGATCCAGCTTTTCAAAATCCGGAAACTCAATAAAAGGTTTTGTTCCGGCAGGAGCTTCTGCGGCGCCCCTGGCGTTCTTTTCCGTCTTGGGCTTTTTGGCGTCGGCTTTGGGAGCTTCTTCCTTCGCAGGCATTTCCAGGCGGGGGAACAGCGCGGACTTCAGGGCAATGCTTGCGCCGCTGTGCAGGTGCTCGCGTTTTTTGAGCAACTCGTCCAGTCGGGTTGCGGAGAAGCTGCTTTCCTCACAGGGCAGGCCCAACTGCTCCTGCATGGCGGAGGAAGATGACGGCATGACCGGCCAGAGCAACGCGGCCACGCGGTACATGGCTTCCAGCAGGGTACGCAGTACCGTGCCAAGGCGTTCGGTGCTGCCTTCCTTGGCCAGACTCCAGGGGGCCTGGATGTCCACATATTTATTCATGGCGCGGATGGGTTCCCACAGGCTGTCCAGGGCCTGAGAACAGCGCATCTGGCGAAACAGCTGAACATAATTGGCGCAGGCGTCGTCGGTCAGGCGGTTCAGATCCTCGTCGGCCTCATTCCGTACACCCAGGGCGGGAACCTTGCCAGCGAAATACTTGGCGTTCATAGACAGCACGCGGCTGAACAGGTTGCCCAGATCATTGGCGAGGTCGGCGTTGATGCGGGTGATGATGGCCTCTTCCGAGAAGGAGGCGTCGGAGCCGAAGTTCATCTCGCGCATCAGAAAATAACGAAAGGCATCCAGCCCGAACACATCGGCGGCCACCTGAGGGTCGACCACGTTGCCCAGAGACTTGGACATTTTGGTGTCCTTCACCAGCCAGTAGCCGTGCACATTGAGGTGACGGTACACCGGCAGATCCGCAGCCTTGAGCATGGTGGGCCAGAAAATGCCGTGCGGTTTAAGGATGTCCTTGGCCACCAGATGTTCGCCCGGCCAATATTTGCAGTAGTCGCCGCTTTCGTCACGCTCATTCTCCGGCCAGCCGAGAGCGGAAATATAGTTGGCCAGGGCGTCGAACCAGACATAGCAGACGTAATCCCTGTCAAAAGGCAGTTCAATGCCCCATTCGAGGCGGCTCTTGGGGCGGGAGATGCATAAATCCTCCAGCACGCCGTTTTCCAGCATGGCGAGAACTTCATTGCGATAGCGCTCGGGCCGGATAAAATCGGGGTTGTCCAGAATATACTGCTTCAGCCAGCCCTGATACTTGGACATGCGAAAGAAATAGTTCTTTTCGCTGATGTATTCCGGTTTGGTAAGGTGCTGCGGACAAAGGCCGTTCTCCAGCTCTTTCTCGGTATAGAAACGCTCGCAGCCGGTACAGTAATGTCCGCCATATTCCCCGAAATAAATGTCGCCCTTGTCGTAAATGCGCTGGAGCAGCGCCTGAACTGACGCCTTGTGCGCGGGATCGGTCGTGCGGATGAAACTGTCGTGCTCAATGCCAAGCTTGGGCCACAGAGCCTGATACTCGGCGGAAACTCCGTTCACGAACTCCTGCGGGGTCTTGCCCGCCTTAGCAGCCGCCTTGACGATCTTGTCGCCGTGCTCGTCCGTGCCCGTGAGCATGCGGGCATCTTCGCCGCACATGCGGTGGAAGCGCTTGAGCGTGTCAGCCACAAAGGTAGTATAGGCATGCCCGAGATGAGGCCGGGCATTGACGTAATAAATGGGCGTTGTGATATAAAAGCGTTGCACTGGCCTTACTCCTGACCTTCCGGGATCTGACGGGGACGCGGGCCGGGCCGGTCGCCCTGTCCGTCGGGTCTGCGTTTGCGTTTTTTGTTGAACTTTCCGGGAGATGCGCCCTGTCCGTCGGGTCTGGCCGCGCTGTGCGCAAAGCCCATATCCAGAGCGCTGTCGTCAAGATTCTGCTCCAGCTCGGCGAGATCGGCGTCAAGCGTGTCCGGAGAGGCTCTTACTACCATGAATTCCGTCCCCTGTCTGTTTTCCTTCGGCTGGGGCGGGCTGGAGTGCTCAGTCCGGTGAGGGTGAAGCTCCTGCCATTCCTCCAGCGTCATTTCTATTTCCTGACCGCCGTCCGGAAGCAGCACCACACTGTTACGGAACATGTTGCCGCGCAATACGCGCATGGGCCCCTGTTCCGTCTGGTAACGCTTGCCGAGCTTCGGGCAACTGCGGTGAAAGGCGTCATAGTTGGCCTGCTCATAGCTGAGGCAGCAGAGCAAACGGCCGCAAATGCCGGAAATTTTGGCGGGGTTGAGAAAAAGGTTTTGCTCCTTGGCCATTTTGATGGTGACGGGGGCAAAATGGCGTAGATAGCGGCGGCAGCAGCACACCATGCCGCAGTTGCCCAATGCGCCCAGCATCTGTGTTTCATGGCGCACGCCGATTTGGCGCAGTTCAATACGCGTATGGTATTGACGCACCAGATCCTTGACGAGTTCACGAAAGTCGATGCGCGTGGGCGCGGTAAAGTAGAAAATCAGCTTGCTGCGGTCAAACAGGCTTTCCACATCCACCAGTTTCATCTCCAGCTGGCGGTCAAGGATGCAGCGGCGGCAGAACTCGCGTGCATCGCGGCAAAGCTGTTCATTTTCCGCCGCCTTGGAAAGTTCTTCCGGAGTGGCGGCACGGGCCACCATAAGCTGGCGGCGGCGCACGGCGTCGTCGTCGGCCCGGCGGGCCTCTTCTGCCTCTTGCGCCTTCTTGCGCCGGTCATCGGCTTCAAGGCGGGCCTGGATGCCGTCGCGGCTTTCCAATGCCTTGGGGAGAGGACAAGATTCGGAAGCGGGAGGGGCGACGGCAGGCGATTCGGGCGCGGAATTTTCGGAAAAAACGTTGTCTGTTGTCTCCGGAGCCGCTTCTTCCAGAGTGGAGTGCTCCATTTCACCCTGGTCGAGGGGGACGGTATGCGCGCCGGGAGCATCGGAGGCCAATGCCTCCAGTTGGGCAGAGGTCAGGCGGACATAGGTGCGTTGCCACACAATACGGCCAAAGGCCGGGCCCTGTTCGCAGCGTACCATGACCCCGCGTCCGGGAGGAAGCGAGGTGCCTTCCGAGGCTTCGTAAAAGCAGGCCTGAACCTGGCCGTGCTCACTGAATCGTATGCCGAGTACCTGTTTCATAAGATATATTAATGAAGGCGGAAGCGGACGCGCCGCCGGATTCGGTCAAAGGGTGAAGCTCCTTTTTTCCGCTATTCGGCGTGCTCTGTCAACAAAGCCTACAGATTCGCTCTGGAGTTGGGCTACAACTACCGGAAGGGCTGCCCTAAAGAGGGTTTGCCCCCATGTGGAGCACTTGATGCGCATGTCTGGCGGCATGAAGAAAAAACGCGTATAAGGCGTCCGACACATACGAAATTTTTCAAGGAGAGCACCATGATAGATCGTGACGCCGCGCTTGAGCTTTTGCGCGAACCCGGCCCGGAACCTCACCTTGTGCAGCATGGGTTGGCCAGTGAGGCCGTGATGCGGGCGCTGGCCAGCCATTTTGGCGAGGATGAGGAACTGTGGGGCCTGACCGGTCTGCTGCACGACTGGGATTACCCGCTTACTGCGAACGATCCGGCGCGGCACGGCCTGGAAACAGCGGAAAAGCTGGAAGGTGTGCTGCCTTCCGTCGCGCTTCAGGCCATTCGCGCCCATAACGCGGAATGCAACGGCTGCAAGGTGGACGGGCGTTTTGACGTGGCATTGCGCTGCGGCGAAACCGTAACCGGCCTGATCAGCGCGGCCGCGCTGGTGCGCCCCACGGGCATTGAGGGCATGCAGGTTTCCAGCCTGAAAAAGAAAATGAAGGACAAGGCGTTCGCCGCTTCCGTGAATCGGGATATCATCCGCCAGTGCGCAGATATGGACATGACGCTCGAAGACTTCCTCGCTCTGGCCATTGAAGCCATGAGCGGGAAGGCGGCGGAACTGGGGCTGAGCAAGGCCGTTTAGCTTTTGCCAGGTTGACCGCAGGGCGACTGCCCCTGCCTGTCGGAGGTGATGGGATACGAAAAGTTTTTGAAAAGAGTGGGGGAGCATGTGAGAGGGGGGCGGAAAAACTTTTGCAAAAGTTTTTTCCGCCCCCCTCTCACATGTGTTTACGGCTTTACGGTCAGCGTATAGGCGTCGCCGGGCCGGATATATTTTTGCGCGACGCGGAGCAGATCCTGAGGGGTCAGCTTCAGCGCCTCGTCAAGAACCTGCCTGCCGTAGTCCAGCGGGCGTCCGCGCAGGGCATGCCCTGCTCCGGCGGCGGCCCGCCCGGCACGGGATTGCCGGCCCCGGTAATATTGGGCTTCCATCATGGCCTTGGCCCGATCCACGGTTTCGGCAGGCAGAGGTTTTTGCGTGATTTCACGGGCAATGGCCATGAATCCCGCCTCCGCCTTGTCCAGATTTTCCGGTGAGGCAATAATGGTAAAGCCAAGGAAGCCCGCATCCTGCCCGGCCCAGTTGGTGGGGCTGACGGAATAGCCAAGGCTTTGTTTCTCGCGCAGTTCCTGATGCAGCAGCCCGCCGAAGCCGCTCAGCGAGGCGGAGAGCAGCTGGAGTGCGGGGGCATCCGGATTTTCCAGCGGCACAGTGGGGAAGAGCATGATGTACGCCGCCTGCTCACGGCCGGGCAGCGTGAGGGAGAGGTTCTTCTTTTCCGCCCAGGCGGGGGTGGGATTCTTTTCCGCCTTCTGCGCGTCCTGCGCGGGCGCGGGCAGGGACTTGGCAAAGGCAAGCACGGCGTCGCGGTCAAAGTCGCCCGCCACGGAAAGTACCCACGGCCTGGTTGATTGAACCTTCCAGAAGTTCAGCACATCGGCCCGGCTGACGGCGGCAATGCTTTGCGCCGTGCCGCCGGCGCGGTAGCCGTAAAAACCGTCGGGGAAGAGGAAATGATTGAGGTTGCGGCCGATCAGACCGCTCACGCTTTCTTCCTGTGAGGCGATGGCGGCCAGATGCTCGCGTTTCACGCGTTCAAGATCATCCTTGCGGAAGGCGGGCTTGTCCATAATTTCGGCGAGCAGGGCGAAGAGGTCGGCGCTGAAGCGTGACGGGGCGTCAAGGGAAAGGGAAAATCCGCGGGACGATGCCCCGGCGCTCAGCCCTGCCGCCCGATCGGCCAGATAGGCGCTCATGGCCGCGTAGTCGCGCTGTTTCGTGCCGGAGGCCAGCACATCCGCCGTCAGCGAGGCAAGCCCTTCGGGGGACTGCCCCGTCTTGGCCATGTCCAGCCCGGACAGGGTAGAGGCAAGTTCGTCGCCGCCGTCAAACAGCAGGGTGGCGGAAACATAGGGCAGGCTGCGATCCGGGCGCAGAACCAATGTGCGGCCCTGGCCCACAGAGATGACTTCATCATTCAGGCCGGCCCCGTCCCGTGCCGCCGCGGCGTTTTCGCCACCTGCGGCGCGCGCATGGGCTGAAGGGGCGGGGGGCCACGCTTCGGCAAGCGTCCGGCGCAGCGCGTCTTCCCGTCCGGCAGGATTGCCGCTCCCGGGCGTCAGGGCCACAAGGGTCATGGCTTCGGGCCGGAGCCATGCGTCAATGACTTCCTGCACCTGAGCGCGGCTTACCCCACGGATGGCCGCCAGATACTTCTGACCGTCGGGGTCGTCCGGCGAATGAAAGGACAGATCGCCATACAGATCGGCCATGCCTGCCACGCTTTCCTGGGCACGATAGAAGTCATCCTCCAGGTTGAGTTTGGCGCGGGCAAGGGCCGCATCGCTGAACCCGGAGGCGGAGAGCCCGCGCAGCAGCGCGCCCAGTTCCTTCGTGTACGCGGGCACCTTGTCCGCATCCATCTGGGACATGATCATGAACACGCCCACGCGGCGCAGGGCCATGGCCGATGCGCCCACGTCATCGACCACATGGCGATCAAGGCGCAGGGAACGGGGCAGCAGGGCTGTGTCGTCGCCGGAGAGCAGCCGGGCCAGCACATCGGCCGCGGGCAGCAGCGCGTCGCCTTCTCCGGGCATGGGGAAAAGAACGCTGACCAGAGCCTTGTTCCACGGGCCTTCCACCACCTTCACCTGCGTACCGCGGGCCAGTGAGGCGGGATCAATGCGATCCGGCACGCGTGACACATTGCGGTTTGCGTAGTCGCCGAACAGTTTTCCGGCCTCTTTCACCACCTCGCCGGCCTGCACGTCTCCGGCCACCATGAGCAGCATGTCGCGGGGGTCGTACAGGCGCTGGATATAGGCCCGCATGCTCGCGGGAGTGGCGGCGCGCAGGGTGTTTTCATACCCGATGACCGGGCGTTCGTACGGCGTACCCTTGAGGGCCAGGCCGAAACTTTCATGAAAAAGACGGGTCCAGGGGCTGTCGCCGCGCTGTTTCTTTTCCGCCAGCACCACTTCGCGCTCGGCGTCAAGATCGGCCTGTTTGAGCAGCGGATCAAAAGCCAGATCGCGCACGGCGCGGAGAGCCGTCTTCCATTGCGCGGCGGGCAGATCGGTCAGGTAGATGGTTTCATCAAAGGAAGTGGAGGCATTAAGGTAGCCCCCGGCATTCTCCACGCGCTTGTCAACGCCCTGCGGCCCGGTTTTGGATCCTTTGAACACCATATGCTCAAGCAGATGGCTGATCCCCGCCTCGTCGGGCCGTTCCCATGCTGAACCCGCATTCACATACAGGCGGACAGAGGCGAGGGGGAAGCGGGCATCTTCCTTCACAACAACGGTCAGGCCGTTTTTGAGGTGAAAGATGTGCGGCCCGTCCGCGCGGGGGGTAGCGTTCCGGGCGGAGATCGGAACCGGATCATGTTCTCCGGGGCTTCGTGCGGCAGCCCCGGACGGATACGGAACGAGCAGGAGGGCCGCCAGCAGAAGCGCGGCCCCGGCCCGCAACGCCCGCACATCGGGCTTCATGCCGGAAAAAGGCGCAAAAAACGGATAAGTCATGTAAACTCCTTTTGATTCAGATGTATCTGTTTGAGTCAGGGTTATCCGGATAAGGTAATACCGTGGCCGTGCCTGGCAAGCGGGATGAAACGGTCTTCTCTTCCGGGCTTATGCCGTTTCGCAAGGTTTTGTAAAGAAACGACAAGCCTGCGAAAGGCAGAAGCGTTCACGGATGCTATCATGCAGATATGACTCTTTGGATAACCCTTTTTCAGAAGGAGCATGTATGAACGCTTTTTGGCTGAAAGTCTGCATGGCCGGTGCCGTCGCGCTGGGCATGGCGGGAGCGGCGCAGGCCGTACCCAGCACCTTCCCCACCGGGACGGTGAAGTATGATCCTTCCAGGGCATACAACGGGTATCTGCTTATCGGCAATGGAACTCCCCGGCTTGTCGACATGAACGGCAATCTGGTCAAGGAATGGTTCGGATTTAACGGCATGCCGAACAAGGCTCTGCCCGGCGGGCGCATCCTGACCGGTACCGGCACATGGAAAGACGGCCAGCAGGACACGCTTGCTCTGATTGAGCTGGACTCCGGGGGGAACAAGCTGTGGGAATTCCGCAACGGCCAGCAGGTACCCGCCATTCCCGGCCAGCCCTCCGGAGAAGGAAAGACATGGATCGCCCGCCAGCACCATGATTTTCAGCGCAAGGGCACGCCTGTGTATCCCGTGCCGGGGCAGGCCGACGGCAAGGGAGGAGTCACCCTTGTTCTGGCGCATATTAATGAGCGTAACGACAACATCAATAAGGGGATTCAGCTGGTAAGCGATATCTTCTATGAAGTGGATGCTTCCGGCAGGATCATCTGGCAGTGGAAGGCGTCCGATCATGTAGACGAACTGGGCTTTGACGAAGCCGCGTTCAAGGCAATGCGGCAGTATCCTCCGAAGGATAATCCCGTGGCCGCCCGACATGCGGCCACGGTAAAACCCGGCGGAGGGTACGACTGGCTGCACGTCAACTGCTTGAGTTATGTGGGGCCGAACAAGTGGTATGATGAAGATCCGGTGAAGTACGCGGCCTTCCATCCGGACAACGTGCTGTTCAACAGCCGGGACGCCAACCTGATGGCCATTGTGGATCGCAAGACGGGCAAGATTGTCTGGCGGCTCGGCCCGGACTTCAGGCCCGGCACGCCCGACGCCAGAGTCGGTCAGATCGTGGGCGCGCACGGGGCGCACATCATCCCTGAAGGTCTGCCCGGAGAAGGCAACCTGCTGTTCTTCGACAACGGCGGCACCGCGGGATACGGCGAACCCAATCCCGCCGCGCCACTCACCGGCTTTCATAATGTGAAGCGCGATTATTCCCGCGTGGTGGAATTCAATCCCGTCACCAAGGAAATTGTCTGGGAATATGACTGGTTCAAAAACCACAAGGGGATACTTGGACATCACAATTTCAAGTTTTTCAGCCCCTTTGTAAGCTATGCCCAGCGTCTGCCCAACGGCAACACCATGATCACCGAAGGGGACATGGAGCGCGTGTTTGAGCTGACTCCAGACTATGAGATGGTGTGGGAATATATCCTGCCCTATAATAATGAGCCTGGAGGAATTCTTTATCGCGCCTATCGGGTTCCCTATGAATTTTTTCCGCAGCTCCCGAAGCCTGAGGAAGTGTCTGTGACGCCGCCTTCCAACGGATTTTTCCAATTGCCTAACGACAAGGGAGAATATGCGAAAACGGGCATGAAGGGGGATATTGTCAAGGTAAACATGGCCGGAGCTTCCGCCGCCGTTGAAGAAGAAGGAGAGGATGAACAGCCTCAGGGCATGCACAGCTATTAGAGCATTTCGCTCATGCAATGCTCTACGGAGTCGAGCGAAGCGAGACTCCGCCGGTTTCACGATTCCGTGAGTCTTTGTCTGTTGAAAATGCTGAACAGGCAGGGTAAGTCCCGGCCATATCCGCCCGCAAGCTGAAAAGCGACTGCTCAGTTTGCGGGCGTACCGTTTCATCCGTACAGAGAAATGTTCCGTCTTTTTCCATCCGTCCGGGCCAGCTTCAGGCATCAGGCACGAGAGGAATGTTCAGCGTTGCCCTCAGCCCGCCTCCCGGGCGGTTGGCCAGGCTGATTTCCGCTCCGTTCCGACGGGCGATGTCTCTTGCGATGGCCAGCCCCAGCCCGGCTCCCCGGCCATGCCGCCGCGCCGTACTCTCCAGCCGGTAAAAGGGCTGAAAGACTTCTTCCAGTTTTTCGTCGGGGATGCCCGGGCCGTCATCCTCTATACGGATAACGGCGCGTTTTTCCTTTGTATCAATTTCAAGAAAGATGGCTGCCGTCCGTCCGTAGTTCAGGGCGTTGGAAACAAGGTTTTCCACACAGCGGCGGAATGCGGCGGGCCTGATCAGGCACTGGGCGTCCCGTTCGACAAAGAGACGCAGACGGCAGTCTGCCCCTTCCAGGCATTCCCTGCCCACCGGCTCGTCGTGTTCTTCAAAATCCGCCACGAGACTTTCCAGCAGGGCTTTCAGACTGGCACGCCGCACAGGTTCCCTGTCCTGCCCGGAGCGGGCCAGTTCAATGGCGCTTTCCGCGAGATTCTGCAAATCCCCGAGCGCGTCGAAGACCAGTTCCGGCCTTTTGAGATCCGGCTCGCTTTCCAGTTGAAGCCGCAGGCGGGTGATGGGGGTGCGCAAATCGTGAGAAAGACAGGCCAGCAGACGCATCCGTTCGTCCACAAAGTCCCGGATACGCGCGAGCATGGCCCGCAAAGCCTGAGATGTGTGCACCACTTCGCTCGCGCCGGATGCGGGCAGTTCATCCAGCGCTTCTTCCGGCAGATTCGGAGGAAGCTGCTCCGCCACCCGTGCGAGCTGCCGTAAGGGGCGTGTGACCAGACGGATAATTACCACGGTCAGGATAATTTGCAGCGCGAGCTGGATGGCCAGCCCTATGAGCAGTCCAAAAAGATTGTCGGAAACATGGGGAATTGCTGTATAGTTAATCTCCAGCCAGGAGCCGTCGGAGAAGGGAAGGGCGGCTTTGCCGTGAAATGCGATAAAGTCGTAGATGCCAAGCAGATCAAGAGTCGGCTGTATGTTCCAGCGGTCACCTATTTCCTCCACATTGGCGATGATATGTTCCTGCAGAGGAGAGGAAGGACAAGTGAGTTCAAAGAGTTCCCGCAGTCTGCGCCTCAACAGCAGGCTTTCCTGTGAAGCCTCCTGGGAGAAGGATGGTTCTTCTCCTCCGGGAATGAGGGAAAGCCTGAAATTGCGGTATGCGAGCGTATTTACCGTCAGCGCCTTTTCCGTGGCGGAAAGTCTGTCGAGTATTTGATAGAGTGTGATGGCCAGCCTTGCCCGATCGCTGACGATGAGCATGAGCTGTTCCTGCGAACGCATGTGGACGCTCCAGAGGAACACTCCTGTCTGAACGGCCAGCAGACTGACGATCAGCAGGGCAATGAGGCGGATGGTGAGGCTGCTCGGCGTCCTGGTTCCTCTGCGGTTCGGGGCGGTCATTCGGCGTCCTTTTCCACATTGGCTGCAAAAAGATAGCCGTCGCCCCGCGCGGTCTTGATCAGGCGCGGCTCCCTGGCGCTTTCCCCCAGACGGGAGCGAAGGCGGGAAATCTGCACGTCAAGTACGCGGTCAAAGGGTTCCGTTCCCCGCCGCTGAATGATTTCCAGCAGGTATTCGCGATCCAGAACTTCATGGGGATGTTCAAGAAAGGCGCGCAGCAGGCGGAACTCCGCCGCGCTCAGGTTGCCCGCAAGACCGGAAGGGTCAATGAGCAGACGGGTGCGCGGCTCCATTGTCCAGCCGGCGAAGCGGTACGCCGTGACCGGGCGGGGGGGAGGGGGAGCGGAAGGCGTTCCCAGGTCTTCCATCCTCCGCAGCAGGGTACGGATACGGGCCAGCAGCTCACGGGAGGAAAAGGGTTTGACCAGATAATCGTCCGCGCCGATTTCCAGCCCCACAACCCGATCCGTCAGTTCGCCCAGCGCGCTGAGAAAGATGACAGGCACGCCGGACTGCGCCCGCAGGCGGCGGCAGAAAGAGAGGCCGTCCTCTCCGGGGAGCATGATGTCCAGCAGCAGAAGCGCGCAGGGTTCCTTCTCCAGCGCGGCCTCCACGGCGGAAATGCCGGAAAAGGCCCGGGCCTCGAAACCGTGGGATGTCAGATAGGTGACAACCTGTTCGCACAGCACGTTGTCGTCATCAACGACAAATATGAGGGGTGGATCCTGCATGGCGCATCCGGCGGACGGAAAGGAATGTGAATGGATGTTTTTAGTATAACATCGTGGTCTTATGTGGTCAAAGCCCGCCGGCAGCGCCACTGCGGCGCAGGTTTTGTCCCAACTTGCCTTATCCGTTATGTTTTTGATATCTCTGTACAAAATAGCAAGGTTCCATAATGGCGTGGTGCAGAGCCTAACCTTGACCGCCGGAGGCGCGAGCGCAGCGTTTTCCGCGCAAAGCGCAAGCGATGTCTCGCGGAGCGGAGCCTTTGCGCGGCGTAGCCGCACGAAGGCGCAAGCGAGCCGGGCGTGGATACATGCCTTTGCGGCATATGGAATATTGCAGCCTGTGCCGGAGCAAAGGCAACATCCCGCGCAACGCTATCAACACGGTTCTGTGACAGAGCCAATAACAATAATCCGCGTGTTTTCCTTTCCGGCACAATGCGGCCGGCATTGCGGGCGCGGTCTTTTTCGGAGTCTTTATGGTGCACAGGTTCGGCGGCACAACCGCTTTGTTTTTGTCCAGTCTGGCGTTGCTGACCTCTCTGACGTTGGGAGGCACGTTTGAACGTGCCTTTGCCACGCCACATATCACAGATTTTACCCTCGGCATGAACAAGGAAGATTTGGGCTCGCGCGAGGCGACGGTGTGCGATGAAGAGTTCCCGTATATCCTGTGTGGGGAGGTCAGGTTCGGCGGGAAAAGCTGGCAGGGAAGTTTCCATATTAATGACGGCGCTCTGGATTCCATCACCCTGACGGCTCCGCTGGCCGATGCCTCGCTTGAGGCTGCGATGCAGGGCTTCAAGGAATCCCCCTATGTGCTGTATGCCGCGCTTTCCGAAGACCTGGAGTTCGATTTTATCGAGCGTGCTGCGCACGGCGAAAGCCCGGAAAGCATAGATACTGCGTTTGCCGCGTTTCTCGGAGCGCTGAAAAACGGACCGCGCGATTTTGTGGCCTATTTTTATACAGAACCACTGCTTTATGATGCGGCGATCAAGGCCGAAAAAACGGGGGGGAGCGTTGAATCCCCTGGCGTGGCCTGTTGTCTTGCACTGGGAAAGGACGGCGTAAGCGTATTCATTACCTCCTGGACACAAATGCATGATATTCTTCGCAAATATCAAAACGAAGGCAAGAGCGTGCGCGCGAAAAAAGACAGCGGAAGCGTTTTCAGATAAGGTGCAATGATGTGTTCTCGGCAAAAGCCCCATGCCCCCTGCGGCTGCTTGCATCCTGAAAGAACAGAAAAAATGCAGGAAAAGCATTTTTTTGCTTTACAAAGAAGTTGAGGTCAGCTAAAGACATGCCTCGCGCAGGGGAAAACTTTTCATCTTCAGCAAATTCAATGTTGATTAAAATAAGATGAAAATTTTGCTTGCCAAGCGCGCCTGTTTGTGTGTATTTTTCATGACCGGCTGCTGGCGTAGCTCAACTGGCAGAGCAGCTGATTTGTAATCAGCAGGTTGCGGGTTCAATTCCCATCGCCAGCTCCATAATTTTGCGAAGCTGGTTGGAATTGCCGGGGCTTCAAATTTCCTTCCCTGTGTTCTTGCAGGGTGGGGCCGGTCGCAAGATCGGTATGCCGGTGAAGGTAATGCTCCTTCTTCCGGTTGCGGGCAGGGTGAAATTCCCTGTCAAAAGCGTGGTGGGGTTCCCGAGTGGCCAAAGGGAACAGACTGTAAATCTGTCGTCGCAAGACTACGGTGGTTCAAGTCCACCCCCCACCACCAGCTTTATGCTGGTACCGCTGTAGGAGACAGTGCGCGCTGTCAGGGGACTACGGCATCAGGGCGGGAATAGCTCAACGGCTAGAGCATCAGCCTTCCAAGCTGAGGGTTGCGAGTTCGAATCTCGTTTCCCGCTCCATTCCTGCCATCAAGTCTTTCCTCCCCCATCAGTCGCCACTTGGCCTCGTTAATACAGGGCTGCCCCGCCGCATTCGCGGGGTTGGACAGCGTATGCTTCTCATGCAGGACGCCACAAAAGGTAACCACTTTTAGGAGACTACCATGGGTAAGGAAAAATTTGAGCGCAAAAAGCCTCACGTAAACATTGGTACCATTGGTCACATCGACCATGGCAAGACCACTCTTACCGCCGCCATTACCAAGGTTGCCGGTCTGATGGGGAAGGGAACCTTTGTTGATTATGAAAATATCGACAAGGCTCCTGAAGAAAAGGAACGCGGTATTACCATCGCGACCGCCCATGTCGAATACGAAACCGACAAGCGTCACTATGCGCATGTGGACTGCCCCGGTCACGCCGACTACATCAAGAACATGATCACCGGTGCCGCTCAGATGGACGGCGCGATCATCGTTGTTGCCGCCACTGACGGCCCCATGCCGCAGACTCGTGAACACATCCTGCTCGCCCGCCAGGTGGGTGTGCCCTATCTGCTTGTGTTCATGAACAAGTGCGATCAGGTTGATGATCCTGAACTGCTCGAACTCGTTGAAATGGAAATGCGGGAACTTCTTTCCGCCAACGGCTTCCCCGGCGACGATGTTCCCGTTATCCGCGGTTCCGCTCTGAATGCGCTGCACTGCGATGATCCTGACGCTCCTGAAGCTCAGTGCATCAAGGATCTGCTGGATGCCTGCGACAACTACATTCCCGATCCGGTTCGTGAAATCGACAAGCCTTTCCTTATGCCCATCGAAGACGTGTTCTCGATTTCCGGCCGTGGCACCGTGGTGACCGGTCGTGTGGAACGCGGCATTATCAAGGTTGGCGACAACGTGGAAATCGTGGGTATCAAGCCTACTCAGACTTCCACCTGCACCGGTGTGGAAATGTTCCGCAAGCTGCTTGATCAGGGCGAAGCTGGCGATAACATCGGTGTGCTGCTGCGCGGCATCAAGCGTGAAGAAGTGGAACGCGGCCAGGTTCTCGCCGCGCCCAAGTCCATCACGCCCCACAAGAAGTTCAAGTCTGAAGTGTATGTGCTGTCCAAAGATGAAGGCGGCCGTCACACTCCCTTCTTCTCCGGCTACCGTCCTCAGTTCTATTTCCGCACCACTGACGTTACCGGCGTCATTTCTCTGGCGGAAGGCGTGGAAATGGTCATGCCCGGTGACAACGCCACCTTTACGGTGGAACTTATCGCTCCCATCGCCATGGACAAGGGGCTCCGCTTCGCTATCCGCGAAGGTGGACACACCGTTGGTTCCGGCGTTGTGACCGAAATCCTGGAGTAATACCATGCGCGTCAATATCCTGCTCGCCTGCACCGAGTGCAAGCGGCGCAACTACGCGACGGTAAAAAACAAGAAGAACACTACGGGTCGTCTTGAAGTGATGAAGTATTGTCCCTGGGACAAGAAGCACACTTTGCACCGCGAAGCCCGCTAGTGCTTCATAAAGCAGGCCAGTAGCTCTAACGGCAGAGCGCCGGTCTCCAAAACCGGATGTTGGGGGTTCGAATCCCTCCTGGCCTGCCATTTCTTTTGTCTTTTCAGGTTTGAGGCTGACATGAGCAAAAAACAGGAGCCCGCCGCTCCTTCCAAGCGCGAACAATCCACAGAGAGCAAGAAGCCAGGGCTTTTTGTCCGCCTGATGGAGTTCAAGGATTATCTTGTTCTTTCCCGCGCCGAGTTGCGCAAGGTAAGCTGGCCCAACTGGAAAGAAACACGTTCCACCTCCTTGGTGGTGCTGGGTTTTGTCGTCGTCATGGCCATCCTTCTTGGAGTGGTGGATTTTATCCTTTCCGGCCTGATGCGCCTTATCCTTTCCTGAAGGGCCGGGATTATCCCGGCTTTTCAGTATATGGGCCACAGACTGAACAGGGTCTTTCCCCTGCTTTTCTTCCAGAAGGAATTTTTAAATGGAACTTGAAAACAACGAAACGCAAAGCCCCGTCGCCGAAGAAAATGCCGTGACTGTTGCGGCACAACTGGCGGCCGCAGCGTCTGCTCCTGCTTCGGAGAACTATGAAGTGCCCCGTTGGTATATTCTGCATACCTATTCAGGGTTTGAGCAGAGAGTAGAGCAGACTATTCGCGAAATGATGCGCACCCGGCAGGAAAACGGTCTGATCAAGGAAGTTATTGTTCCTACTGAGCGTGTCATCGAACCGGGCAAAAATGGGCAGAAGCGTACCACCACCCGTAAGTTCTACCCCGGTTACATCATGATCAATATGGTCATGACGGATTTTTCCTGGCACATGGTGCAGAGCATTCCCAAGGTCACAGGGTTTGTCGGCGGCAAGAACCGTCCGGCCCCCATGGGACCGGGTGAAGCAGAACGCATTCTGGCGCTTATGGAAACCCGTCAGGAGCAGCCTCGTCCCAAATTCAGTTTTGAAGTGGGGGACGACGTGCGTGTGGAAGACGGACCTTTCGCAGGCTTTAACGGTGTAGTGGAAGACGTCAACGACGACAAGGGCAAGATAAAGGTGCTGGTATCCATTTTCGGCCGCCAGACTCCCGTGGAACTGAATTTCATGCAGGTTTCCAAGGGATAGCGCCCTTGCCATGAGCGGTACAGACGCCGCAGCATAAGGATAAAGACAATGGCCAAGAAAGAAGTTGGCAAGATTAAACTGCAAATCCCTGCCGGAGCCGCTAACCCGTCTCCGCCCGTGGGTCCCGCTCTCGGTCAGCATGGTGTGAACATCATGGGCTTCTGCAAGGAGTTCAATGCTCGTACCATGGATCAGAAGGGTATGATCATCCCTGTGATCATCACCGTCTACGCTGACCGTTCCTTCACTTTCATCACCAAGACTCCCCCCGCGCCCGTGCTTTTGCTCAAGGCCGCCAAGGTGGAAAAGGGCTCCGGCGAACCCAACCGCAATAAAGTCGGCTCCGTCACCATGGCCCAAATTGACGAAATCGCCAAACTCAAGATGCCTGATCTCAATTGCAAGGATCTTGAAGGCGCCCGCCGTTCCATCATGGGTACTGCCCGCAGCATGGGCCTTGAAGTCAAGTAGAGGTAGACCTCGCCTGACAGGAAAGCGTCCGACAGATGGAAGAGCAGGTTGGCGCAATTGCCGCGCCGCGCGAATTTCGTTGGATTCGGCCGCACTGCCCGGTGTATGCCCGGCAGGAGATTCGAGACGACAAGCGCTAAAAAAGGAATAAGACTATGCCCACTCATGGGAAGAAATATCGTGGAAAGGTGGAAGGCGTCGATCTTTCCCAGCGTTTTTCCGTTGAAGACGCCGTGAGCAAATCTCTCGCCGCTTCCTTTGCCAAATTTGACGAAACCGTCGATGTGGCTGTGAAGCTTGGCGTCGACCCCAAGTATTCCGACCAGATGGTGCGTGGTGCAGTGTCCCTACCTCACGGTCTGGGTAAAACTGTGCGCGTGGCCGTGTTCTGCAAGGGTGACAAACAGGCGGAAGCCAAGGCCGCCGGTGCTGATGCCGTTGGAGCGGAAGAGCTTGTTGATCAGGTCAAGGGTGGCTGGCTGGATTTTGACGCCGCCGTTGCCACTCCCGACGTTATGGCGCTGGTGGGTCAGATTGGCCGCGTGCTCGGCCCCCGTGGTCTGATGCCCAATGCCAAAACCGGTACGGTTACTTTTGACGTGGCTAACGCGGTGAAAGAGCTCAAAGCCGGACGGGTGGACTTCAAGGTGGACAAGGCTGGCGTGCTGCATGCGCCGCTCGGCAAGGTTTCTTTTGGACCGGAAAAAATTCAGGACAACCTGAAGGCCCTGCTTGATGCCGTCAATCGCCTGAAACCCTCTGCCGCGAAGGGCCAGTATATGGTCAGCATGGCGGTTTCCACCACCATGGGGCCGGGATTCAAGGTGGATATGACGCAGGTGAAGAAGTTCCTGGAAGGCGCTGCCGGTTAGGTTTTTCTTCTCTGAATATCATAAGGAAGCCCGCATCAGAAATGGTGCGGGCTTCTTGCCTTTCCGGCACGGGCGGCAACGGAAGTTGCCGCAAATGCAGCCCGTGTTCCACACGGGCGAGCGGCAGTCGTTAGAGCATTTTGTCATTGAAATGCTCTCGGAGTCGAGCGGAGC
>CAJTSU010000070.1:0-7113 GCA_910579055.1 uncultured Mailhella sp.
TCCTTGGCGTTGTGCAGGATGCACAGTGCTTCATGACGCAGATCGGGGCGCGCCTGCATGACGCGTTCTACCGCCCGGTAGCAGGAAAGGCGCAGAGGGGCGTAGTCGCACCATGTGTTGTCGCCTTCCTTGGCCCGTACGTAAGAGAAAAGAACGCGGTAAAAGTCGTCGGCCAGGGGACGCGACTGCGCCAGCGCTTCTCCGAACGCTTCGGGAATGCCCCAGCCGATATTTCCGGATTCCTCATTCATGTGCCACATAAAACGCCGGATGACATTTTTTGCGTCTTCCGGGCGTTCCCGGCGCAGAACGGCCAGAACGCCTCCCATCGCGGCCGCGGCCCTGCCTGTAAGGGGTTGGCCCTCGGGCAGACAGGCGAACAGGGGGCCGATCAAAGAGACAGGGTCGACCTGGCGGGAATCGGCCGGGGTATCCGGGGCCAGCTCGGGAGGCAGGGGGCGCGCGGGCGACCAGTCTTCACGGCGAAGCCAGTTGCGGATATCATTCTTCAAAGCGCGAAAGCGGGGCATGGGCATCTCCTTGCGTTATTCCCCAAAAGTAAGCCTTGCCCTTGCGTTGTCCAGAGCGCTTGAGCCTGACAGGGAGAAACCTTATATACATGGCTTTGCGGCAACGGATGTTGCCACAAAGCCAGCCCGTGTTCCACACGGGCGAAAGGCACCATGTATCCACGGCTGGCTCGCTTGCGCCTTCGTGCGGCTACGCCGCCCAAAGGTTCCGCTCCTCGCCCCCTTCCATGCCGCATTACCATGCGGCGGGGGGTCGTCGCTCCAAGCTCGCTACGCTCGCGCCTCCGGCGGTCAAGGATAATTTCAACACAATTTACAACAGAGCGAAGAGCCTTCGACGGCTGTACCTCGTACTCCGTTTCATCACGTTACCTCGTCAAGGAGGAGGCAATGATTTCAAACCTGGATCAGGCAAAGTGTACAGGTTGCGGAATCTGTTTCAAAACATGCCCGTTGGACGTCTTCCGCCTGGATACCGGGCAGGAAGACATCTCTCCCTGTATGGGCGCATGCCCGGCGGGCACCGATATCCGGGAAGTCCACTATCTGCTGCAACAGACAAAATTCCGAGCGGCCCTCGACAAACTGCGGGAGACTATGCCGTTTCCGGCAGTAACCGGCAGAGTATGCCCGCACAGCTGTGAAAGCGATTGCGCCCGCGCCGGACACGATGCAGCCGTGAACATCAATGCGCTGGAAGAATTTCTGGGAACCATGGACTTGCGCCAGGATGCCGTCCCCGCGCCCCGGCGGCATATTTTCAACGTGGCCGTAGTCGGTTCGGGGCCGGCAGGGCTTTCCGCGGCCTGGTTCCTCACCTGTGAAGGATACCCCGTGACCGTATTCGAGGCCGCCTCCCGGCCCGGAGGGATGTTGCGTTACGGCATTCCGGCATACCGCCTGCCGCAGGATATTGTGGATCGCTATATCGACCGGCTGGAAGTCATGGGCGTGGCCTTCCGGTGCGGCACGAGGGTGGGCGAAGACGCCGGGATTTCACTGAACGATCTGAAAAAACAGGGATTCCGGGCTGTTGTGCTCGCTCCGGGCGCGGGCCGGAGCCGTCCTCTGCCGCTGCGTCTGCCCGATGGCGGCTCCGGTATTTACAGCGGGCTTTCTTTTCTGGCCGCCGCGCGCGACGCGGAAAAACCACCTGTCGCCGGAAAGCGCGTCCTGGTGATCGGGGGAGGGGATGTCGCCATAGATGCGGCCATTACAGCCCGACGGAACGGCGCACGGGAAGTGGACATGGTATGCCTGGAAAACAGAGAGGACATGCCCGCTTTTGCTCACAATATCGCGGATGCCGAACAGCATGGCATAGTCATGCGCAATGGATGGGGCCCTGTCGATATCCGCAGGGAGAACGGCGTATACCGCATCGACTTTACGGCCTGCGTCGGGCTGTCGGACGGCAGTGGCCGCTTTGCTCCCCGCTTTGATGAAACGCGCCGGCTTGAACTCGACGCCGACATGCTGATCGGAGCCATCGGGCAATCCGTTGACGCGGCCAGCCTCGCCGCCGGTCTGGAGCTGAACGCACAGGGATGTATCAAGGCGGATCCCCTGACTCTGGCCACATCGCTGGAGCACGTCTTCGCGGCGGGAGACGCCGTCAGCGGCCCGGCTTCCGTGGTCCGGGCCATCCGGGCCGGACACGAAGCCGCGCTTTCCGTTCATCAGGATCTCATGGGCATTACCGTGGGTCTGAACCGCCAGAGAACGCGCAACGTGACGGAACGCCTGCCGAAGCGGAATATTCCGCCGGCGGAACGCCAGGAACGCACCCCGGCCTGCGGAGACTGCGCCGGGTTACGGACAGGTTTTGATCTGGAACAGGCTCTGGCGGAAAGCCGGCGCTGTCTCACCTGTGGAAGCAGGGCCTACGTCACCTACCCGGACGAGTGCATGACCTGCTTCGGCTGCGAACTGCGCTGCCCGGCAGAAGCCATAGACGTGCATCCTTTCAAGGAACGGCTGCCGCGCACGCTTGACATGATGGAAGGAGAACCGAGATGAGCGACATCACTGTTCTGAATACCGACGTACTTGTGATCGGCGGCGGCTTCGCCGGTCTGTGGACCGCGAAAAAAGCCCGTGAATACGTGGAGGACGTGCTCATTGTGGACAAGGGCCCCCGCGACTGGGGCGGGCAGGGGAGCATGAGCGGCGGCGACATGGTGACGCTCCATGAGGGCGAAGACCTCAATGCCTGGCTGGACGACATTGTCTTTTTCAACGACGGGCTTTGCGATCAGCGCATGACAGCGGAAACCCTGGAGGCGTCGCTGCCCCGCTTCCATGACTACGAGGCCATGGGGCACACGTTCAGCCGGGATGCCGCGGGAAAGTATGCAACTGTGCTCCAGCGCGGTCTGAAGCATGTTTCTCTGACGACCTCCCACCCCACGGGCAAGGGCGGAAGCAATATGCACGCCGCACTCGTGCGCTCGGTAAAGAGCCTGAATATCCGGCGCATCGGAAACCTGATGATTACCGCAATCATCAAGGACGGCGAACGCGCGGCCGGAGCGGCAGGCTTTTTCAACCTCAGCGGCGAACCGGTCTATATCCGGGCGAAAGCCGTGGTCATCACTACCGGAACAGGCGGCTGGAAGGCTTCCTACCTTCAGAATTCCCTGGCCGGAGCCTGCGTCGAACTCGCACTGGATGCCGGAGCGACACTGCGGAACTTTGAATTTATCGACAACTGGAACGTGCCGAAGCTTTTCGCCTGGGAAGGCCAGACCGTGCTCATCCCGCGCGGCGGGCGCTTTGTCAACGCCGAGGGGGAGGAATTCATGGCCGCACGCTACTCTCCTGTTCTGGGTTCGCGCACGGATACCCAATACAATATCCGGGGCATGGTGCTGGAAGCGAAAGCCGGGCGCGGCCCCATTGTTTTCGATGTCAGCCGCATTCCCGAGGAATACCTGGAAGAGCTTACCCCCGCCGCCGGCTGGATGAAGCTCAACGACAGCAAATTGAAGAAACTGGGCATAGATTTCTTCAAGGACAACATTGAATGGATGCCGCAGCCCATCGCCTCCGAGGGCGGTGTCGCCACAGGGCTGGACGGTTCCACGGAAATAGCGGGGCTGTATGCGGCGGGTACGGCGCAGAGCCTCAATGCAGGCGTGTACTTCGGCGGGTACAGCATCTGCCACTGCGCCACATCCGGATATATTACCGGCGAGGCCGCGGGAAACTACGCAAGCGGCGTTTCCTCTCCCAAATTTGATGAAGAGCGCGCCCACGCGTTGCTGGCCCCCGTTCTGGACAGACTGGGCAAAACCGGCATCGCCCCCAAGGATATCATCCGCACGCTTCAGGAACTCATGACTCCCCCGGACGTGTGCGTCCTGAAAAGCGAGAAAGGGCTTCGACGTTCACTCCGGCGTCTGGAACAGCTCAAGGAGGAAGTCCTGCCCCGCATGGGGGCGGAAGATCCCCATTATCTCGGCAAGATGCGGGAAGCGCAGGGCATACTCAGGCTGACCGAGGCATTCCTGCGCGCCTCGCTGGAACGGACGGAATCCCGTGCGGGGCATTTTCGCGCCGATTATCCCGCGCGTGACGACAGCACGGACATGTACTGGGTGGAAATCAGGCAGAAGGACGGCGAAATGTTCACGCTGCGCCGACGGGTTCCCGTGGAGGAATACCCCATCAAACCCTATCGCTATTACATGGATCAATTCACATTCCCCCTGGAGGAAATCAGATCCTTTGCGTGAGCTTTCAGTCCGCCCGGTTCGCGGTGAAGGTGATTTCAGCCTTTCCCACGCCGGGAATAACGTATTCTTGCAGGGAGAAGAGAATGATCTCTCATATTGATACGCAAAAGTGCATCGGATGCGGAACCTGCTTTAAAACATGCGCTCTCGGCGTATTCCGCATGGACACAGAGCAGGACAATATTTCGCCGTGCATGGCAGTATGTCCCGCCGGGAACAACATACGGAAAATCAACGCTCTGTTGCAGGAAAGCCGTTTTGACGAAGCGCTTGAGTGCCTTGTCGACACCATGCCCTTTCCCGCCATTGCGGGCAGAGTGTGCCCTCACCCGTGCGAAAGCCGCTGTTCGCGCCTCGAACGCGACGCGGCGGTCAACATCAACGGCATTGAAAATTTTCTTGGCGAACGGGATCTCGCCCGGGAGGTAAAGCCCGTTCCTCTCCGGCATATCTCCAGGGTGGCCGTTGTCGGCTCCGGCCCGGCCGGACTCTCGGCCGCCTGGTATCTGACCCTGGCGGGGTATCCGGTCACTGTTTTCGAGGCAAGGGAAAAACCCGGCGGGCTTCTGTCGCATGGCATTCCTGAATACCGCCTCCCCGGTAGTCTGGTCGATATCTATATCGCCCGGTTGCAGGATATGGGGGTGGAATTTCGCTGCAACTGCCCCCTGGGAAACAGGGGCGGCATGACCCTGGACAACCTTGACGACCTCGGATTCCGCGCCGTTGTGCTGGCTATCGGAGCGGGCAGGGGACGGCCTCTTCCCGTTCCCGGAGCGGAAAACATGCCGCATGTCGTGCAGGGGATTGATTTTCTGTCGGATGCGCGGGCAGGACGGGCCGCCCATGTCGCCGGAAAGACGGTGCTTGTGCTGGGAGGCGGAGATGTGGCCGCCGATGCCGCCGTGACGGCCGCCAGGCTGGGGGCCGGACAGGTGCGCCTGGTCTATCGCCGCAGCCGGGAGCGCATGCCCGCCCTGCCGCATAGCATCGCTTCAGCCGAGGCGCACGGAGTGGAGCTTCTGACCGCATGGGGCATCCAGTCTCTGAAAGAAAAGGCGGGCGGCCTTCAGGCGACCTTTGCCGCCAATACGGCCCCGGAGGCGGCTTCACCGCAGCCCCCTGTCTATGACTTGTCACAAACCATGGACATTGACGCCGACCTGATCATCGCCGCTCTTGGCCAGGATGTGGATCCCGGATTTTCGGGAACAGAAATTGCCCTTACGGAATCAGGAAGGATACAGGCGGACCCTCTGACGCTCCAGACTTCCGTCCGCACCATTTTTGCAGCCGGCGATGCGGTTTCCGGTTCCGGCACGGTGGTTCAGGCCATTGCTTCCGGCAGAAGAGCCGCTCATTCCGTATGCAACCTCCTCCAGGGAGCGCATACGCATATGGGGCATCCCCCCCGCCGTGACATTGTAAAAATGCAGCACCTTGACAAGCTTGAATCCATTAAACGCATTGATCGTTCTCATCAGGAAACAGGCACATCCCTGTCCATTGATGAAACTTTGGGGGAAGCATTGCGATGTCTTACATGCGGAAGCAAATCCCGCATCACATATACGGATGACTGCATGACATGCTTCTCCTGCGAAATGAACTGCCCGGCAAATGCCATTGATGTGTCTCCTTTCAAGCAATTCTACCCCCGGCATTTGGGCAAGCACTTTATTGGAGATTCAAAATGAATGAACATATAACACGACTGCAAACAGATGTTCTGATCATTGGAGGAGGTTTTTCCGGCATGTGGGCCGCCAAGACCGCCCGCCGTCATGTCCGGAATGTTCTGATCGTGGACAAGGGCCCTCTGGACTGGGGCGGCCTCGGCGGCATGAGCGACGGCAACTTCATTGTCCCGCATGAAGGAGAGGATCTGGATGCATGGCTGGATGATATCGTCTTTTATTACGACGGATTATGCGACCAGCCGGAAACCCTGGCAACGCTCTGGAAGGCGAGGGAACGCTTCCATGATTATGAGGCTATGGGGCACACCTTTTCCCGCCGCGCTGACGGCAGCTACCATACCATTCCCCAGCGGGGCCTGAAACATGTCAAGCTGACCACTTCCACTCCACTGGGCAAAGGCGGCCGGAACATGCGCAGAGAGCTGCTGTCCGCCCTTGCCGATCTGGAGGTTCGCCGTATGGGCAGCGTGATGATAACGCGGCTCGTCAAGGATGGCTCCACCATATCCGGGGCAGTGGGCTTCTTTGTCCGGAGCGGACAACCCCTGGAAATCCGCGCCGGGGCCGTTGTGCTTGCCACAGGTATAGGCGGCTGGAAAACTTCTTACCTGCAAAATTCCGTATCCAGCGGCTGTGTCGAACTGGCGCTTGATGCCGGAGCCTCTTTGCGTTGCATGGAATACAATGGGGTGTGGAATACCCCCGAGCTTTTCGCCTGGACAGGGCAGACAGCGCTTCTGCCGCTCGGCGCACGCTTTCTCAATGCATTGGGCGAAGACTTCATGCCGCTGCGCTACTCCCCTGTGGTCGGTTCCAAAACGGATACGCTTTACAATGTTCGGGCCATGGTGCTGGAAACGCGGGCGGGACGAGGCCCCATCACGTTCGACGTCAGCGGGATTCCACCGGAAGATATTGAAAGCAGGCGCCCTGCCGCAGGCTGGATGAAACTCAACGATGCGAAGCTCAAAGCCCGGGGCATCGACTTTTTTACCGACACGCAGGTATGGATTCCGCAAATCCAGACCAGCCAGGGAGGCGTGCAGACCGACGGGGAAGGGGCGACGCCTGTACCCGGACTTTATGCCGCGGGCACGGCCCAGAGTCATCTGGTCGGCGTGTATTTCGGCGGCTTCAGTCTGTGTC
>CAJTSU010000070.1:7143-17665 GCA_910579055.1 uncultured Mailhella sp.
CACGGGGCTGGCCGCGGGCAGGTACGCGGCTTCCCGGCAACTTCCCCGCTTTGACGAGGATTTTGCCCGCCGCAGCATCGGCAAAGACCTCGCCAGGCTGGGAAGCCCCGGCATTATGCCCAAAGATGTGGAAAACGCCGTCCTTGAAGTTGTGACTGCGGCGGATGTGAGCATCATCAAGACGGCAAAGGGGCTGAACCGCGCCCTGAATCAAATCATCGACATCAGAGAAAACCTTGTTCCGGCAATGGCCGCGCCGGATCCGCACTACCTCTGCAAAATGGTGGAGTCACGGGGAATGGCGATGCTGACCGAAGCGTACATCCGCTCTTCTCTCACAAGAACGGAAACACGCGCCGGGCATTTCCGCGACGATTATCCGGGCAGGGATGACAGCTGCAATCCTTACTGGGTGATACTGCGCACTGAAAAAGGAGAAATGGCGACACACAGGGAATATCTGCCCATTGAAACCTATCCCGTCAAACCCTACCGCTATTATATGGATCAGTTCACATGGCCGGGGCATCACGAATCGCAGCGCTGAGCGCGCTGCGACGCTGCTGACAAAGTCGGCAGCCCCGAAAATCGCGAGCAGGTCGCGGCTTTGCCGCGCCGTAAAACGAGCGTTTTTTCTCTACATTACACCCTTTTTTTGCTTGTGAGGGGCCTATGGCAGTCACGTTTTGTGAAATGAGAAACAGCAAATATTTCGGTTGGATTGCCAGCTTCCTGATCGCCCTGGCAATGATGTCAATCTTCTATGATCCGGCCGTGCCCAAAGCCAACCTTTACTGGTTCGGCACCGTCATGGCGGTTTGCATGTTCGCCTTTGATGTGCTTCCCACATTCATTACCGCGGTTCTTTTGCTCATGTTCTATATCATCATGGATATAGCAAGCCCCGGAATGGCTTTTGTGGGCTGGACAAAGCCGGTTCCCTGGCTCTGCATGTGCGGTATGATGATCGGCGCGCTCATGGACAAAAGCAAGATATCCATGAGGATTGCCCTGTTCACCATCAGCAGGATCGGCAGAACTCCCGTCCGGCTCTATGCGGCCTTTTATATTGCGGGAATGGTGCTTGGCGCAATCATTCCGGACACGCTCACCGTCATTATCATCTTCATGGCAATAGCCTCAAGCATCTGCCGCAGCCTTGAGCTGCCCCCCCTGTCAAAACCGGCCGGCACCATCATCCTGGGCGCTTTCATCGGCGCTCAGGTCGCCTGTGCCAGCTACCTCCCGGACAACGTCGGCATAGTCGCCCTGGAAACGGTCAAAGATATCGGGGTGAGCTATTCCTGGATCAGTTATTTCATGGAAAACGCTCTTTTCCAGTTCCTGCACGCCATAGTGGCCTTTACCATTCTGCATTTCTTCGGAAGCCGGGAGCTGGCGGAACACATCAGCAGGTTCAGGCTCTGCGCCGAACAGGACTTGAAAGATTTGGGCCCGGTCAGCCGCACCGAATATAAAACTCTTGCCCTTTCCGTGCTGGCGCTGGCGGCCTTCATGACAGAATCCATCCATGGGATTCCCGGTTACTATGCGTTTTGTACGGTTGTTCTGCTCGGATTTACCCCTGTCTTCAAGCTGCTGGATGGAGATGATCTTAAAAGGATCAATTTCCCCATACTCTTTTTCATAGCGGGCTGTATGGCCATTGGTATCGTGGCCGTGCCGCTGGGCATCCCCGACAAGGTCGTGGCCATGCTCATGCCTGTTTTGCAAACTCTCGACAATAACGCCGTGGCTTCCATGGCCGCCTACTGGCTGGGCTTTTTTGTCAATATGCTGCTGACTCCCGTGGCCGCCGCAACCGCCCTGAGCATTCCCGTGGCTGAAGTTGCCACCAATCTGGGTGTTTCCATCAAGCCGTTGCTGTACAGCTTTCTGTATGGCCTGAACCAGTTTGTTCTGCCGTATGAACTGGGGCAGGCTCTGGTCATGCTTGCCACGGGCTTTGTGCGCATTCGCCACATCATTATCGTGATGGGCCTCCGAACCCTGCTTGTCACCCCCCTGGTCGGGGCAATGGCGGCCTTCATCTGGCCCGCGATGGGAATATAACAGTATTCACGGCGCGGCTTCCCACTCCGCAGAAAAGTGAATCCCTCTGACCCAATATCGACTTCATACCGGGGGCGGCTCTCGCCCCCGCCGTCCCACCGGAGGCCGTATGTCCACGTTACCTTCCGCCGGAATGTTTTTAAACAAAAAAGCAGCGTGGCTGTTCAGTTTTGCCGTCGGCACAGCCGCCATGCTGCTTCTTCATGCTCCTGACGCGCCCCGCGTCAACCTGTTCTGGTTCGGCACCATGACGGCCATAGGCGTATTCGCGTTCGATCTTCTGCCCACGTTTGCCACCGCGGTCATACTCCTGCTTTTTTATGTGGTGACGGGAGTATCCGATCCGGGTACGGTTTTCAACGGATGGCTTTCCCCCATCATCTGGTTGTGCATGTGCGGCATGTTGATCGGCCGGCTGATGGAGAAAAGCAGACTGGCCGAACGCATTGCCCTGCTCACCATCAGCCGGATCGCAACCTCTCCCGTACGTCTGTATCTTGCCTGTCTGGCGGCGGGCTTTGCCGTGGGATCCATTGTCCCGGACATGATCACGGTCATTCTCATTTTCATGGCCATAGCCTCGGGAATGTGCGGCAGCCTCAATCTGGACAGAAACTCCAAGGCCGCCTCCACGCTGGTAATGGCCGTCTATCTTGGCGCCAACATTTCAGGGGCCGCCTTTCTTCCCAACAACATCGGTCTGCCCGGCCTCATCATGGTCAAAGACATGGGAGTACCGTTCTCCTGGCTGGAGTTTTTGGCGGAAAATCTGCCTTTCCAGCTTATCCACGCCCTCATCGCCTTCACCATCCTGCATCTTTTCGGCGGCAAGGAGCTGGGCAGACTTATCGCCGACTGCCGGGAAAAAGCGGCTTCGGATCTGCGCGCGCTCGGCCCCGTCGGCGCTTCGGAAAAAAAGATCCTGCTCCTGGCTCTCCTGGCCCTTATTGCCTTCATGACGGAATCCCTGCACGGCATTCCCGGCTTCTACGCTTTCTGCTCGGTGGTCATGCTCGGATTCACGCCCATTTTCGGCCTTCTGGAAAGCAGCGACCTGGGAAAGGTGCAGTTTCATCTCCTCTTCTTTATCGCCGGCTGCATGGCTATCGGAACGGTGGCTGCCTCTCTCGGGCTTCCCGCATGGTTGGCTCAAAAGCTGCTCCCCGTTCTTGACGGCATAGCGTGCGGTCCGATTATTTCCCTCCTTGCCTACTGGACAGGGGTTCTTGTGAACATGCTGCTCACCCCCATGGCCGCGGCCACCTCGCTCAGCGCGCCCATCGCCCAGATAGCGGCGGATCTCGGCCTGTCCATCAAGCCCGTACTGTACAGCTTTCTCTACGGTCTGGATCAATTCATCCTTCCCTATGAACTGACTCCCGCACTCATCATGTTCAGCACCGGTTATGTACGTATGCGCTACCTTATGACAATCATGGCCCTGCGTCTTGTCTGCGTCAGTCTGGCGGTGCTGGTGGTTTCAGCATTCGTCTGGCCGCTGATGGGACTTTGAACGCCATCTTCCGCTTCTCCCGGAGCACTTGAAAACCTGCGGGCCGGAAGCCGGGGGCCGGCCCGCACATTTTGCGGCCGTGTCCTGCCCCCCCGGTACAGGCTGTACGCAACTGTCTGAAAACGGAACCGCCCGACAACATAACTGCTCAAGGAACTTTACCCGTTCCTGCAACAGTGCTAGGATTACAGACAAGTGCCCCCTTCCGGGGCGTCCTCCGGCAGGGATCTGTCCCGTCGGAAACCTGTCTTTTTCCTGCCGGGAAAGCCCATGCGTAACGATCTGCACGAAGCCAACCGTCTGTCCTGGAACGCCGCCACGCGGGCGCACAACAGCCATAAGCTCGATCAGGCGGGCTTCCTGCGCCGGGGCGGCACAACGCTCTTTCCGGAAGAGCTCGCCCTGCTGGGCGATGTGCGCGGCCTGCGCATCGCCCACCTGCAATGCAATGCCGGGCAGGACAGTCTGAGTCTTGCCGCTCGCGGCGCTCTGGTCACCGGCGTGGATATCAGCGATGAAGCCATAGCCTTTGCCCGTCGGCTTGCGGCGGACAGCGGCATCGCAGCGGATTTCGTCCGGGCCGACGTCTACGACTGGCTGGAGCGTGAAGCGGTGGAACATCCCGCCTCGTACGACATTGTGTTTTCGTCATACGGATTTTTATGCTGGCTTTCCGACCTTACGGCCTGGGCAAAGGGAATTCATGCCGTCTTGAAGCCGGGCGGGCGTTTTGCGGCAGTGGAATTTCACCCTCTTGCCCTGTGCCTTGCCCCGGATTGGAAACTCGCCTACGATTACGGCGGCGGAGCAAGTTTCCGGGAAGACGGAGGCGTCAGCGACTATGTAGGGCTTTCCGGCGAAGCCCTGGCCCCCTCCGGCTTTGACGAAGGGGAACAACATTTTTGCAACCCGCATCCTTCGTATGAGTTTTATTACGGGCTGGGCGAGGTGGTGAGCTCCCTGAGCGGCGCGGGGTTTGCACTCACCAGTCTTACGGAGTATCCTTACGCCAACGGATGGGAACCTTTCACCGGCATGCGCCAGGGCAAGGGAGAGCACAAGCGCCGCCGCTATCCGCCTGCCGTATGGGAGGGGAGGCCCTTCCCCCGCCTGCCGCTCATGTTCTCTCTGGATGCCGAGCGCCGGAACGGCCCCCAGCCTGTATAACCTCATCCCCTCTCTTGACATGATATTTCTTGACCGCCCCTATGTCTCCGACTTTCTCCTCAACAGCCTTTCCCGCTCCGGGCGGGCGGTGCTGCGCACGGCGTTTACCGAAGAACTGGCCCGAAAAACTGCCCGGCCCCTGCTTCTCGTGAATGACGCTGAAGCGGAAGAGCGTTGCCGCTCGGGAGAGCGCCTCTATTCCAATTCAGAGAACGCGCTGGATTGGATGCTGGCTCATCTCGGCGACCTGCCTCTGGCCCAGAGCATCCGGATCATGAAGGACAAGGCGGCCCTGCGGCGCATACTGGGCCAGCTCGATCCCGGTTTTTTCTTCCGCGAAATTCCGGCAGCGGAACTCCCCTCAACGGATATCTCCGCCTGGCCCTGCCCTTTCATCCTCAAACCCTCCGTCGGCTTTCTCAGTATGGGAGTACATACCATAACGAACGCCGAAGACTGGAAACGCGCCCTGGAAACTGTGACGCGCGACGCGGGGCTGAACCATTTCCCGGACAGTGTGGTAAACCAGTCATGTTTTATCGCGGAACAGTATATCACGGGCGACGAATATGCCGTGGATCTCTATTTTGATGAACAGGGCGCTCCGGTCATCCTGAATATCTTCCAGCATCGTTTCGCCTCATTCGAAGATGTGAGCGACCGTCTCTATGTCACGGGAGAAGCCGTCATCCGCGCCAACCTGCCCCGCTTCACGGAATGGTTCAGCAAGGCCAACGCCCTGATCGGCGCGCGCAATTTTCCGGCCCATGCAGAACTGCGCGTGGACGGAGAGCATATCCGGCCCATTGAATTCAACCCCATGCGCTTTGCCGGGCTGTGCACCACGGATATGGCGGCTTTCGCCTTTGGTTTGAACACGGTGGAAACCTGGCTGAACGGAAGCAGGCCCGATTTTGATACCCTCCTTGCCGGACGCGAAGGCAAAACCTGCTCCATGATTATTCTGGACAAGCCGCGCGGCCTGCCCGAAAATGCGGTATTTGATTATAAAAAACTTGTATCATCTTTTCAACACGTACTGGAATTGCGTAAGATTGACGTACCGGAATTGCCCCTGTTCGGCATTATATTTGCCGAAACAGATGAACGACATCGTAATGAACTGGATCGCATCCTGAAATCGGATCTTACAGAGTTTTTGCTCTGAACATGAAGAGGAGCCGCCATGAAGCTTGCGGAAGCACTTATTCAACGTAGTGATATTCAGAAAAACATCGCCCAGTTGCGGGAACGCCTCATCCTCAATGCCAAGGTGCAGGAAGGCGACACGCCGGCGGAAAATCCGGAAGAACTTATAAAAAACCTTGCTTCCCAAACTGCCGCGTTCATAGCACTGGTTCAACGCATTAACCGGACAAACGCCACCCCCCTTGCGGATGGAACACGTATTGCAGATTTACTGGCGGAACGTGACGCCCTTACCACACAGGCAAAAATCCTGCGTGAATTTCTTAAAGAAGCCTCGGCAAAGACCGAACGATACTCGGCCAAAGAAATAGCGATACTGAGCACAGTCAACGTCGAAACAAAACAAAAAGAAGTGGACCAGCTTTCAAAGAATGTCCGCGAACTCGACACACGCATCCAGGGAATGAACTGGACAACAGAATTATTGTAATTTTTGGAGCAGGTAGCAATGCAAGGGCGGATATGAAAAAAATCAGACCTGCAATACGGAGCAGTTGCATTTGAATACAATATTGCTCTGTACTGTCACAACAGTATCTTGACAAGATATCCTTACTACCACATATCGACTTGCACTGTGAGGGTGGGGCAGGGGTTTGCTCCGAAAACAACAGCCGACGTCAGGTGCCGCCAGTATTCCGCGACACGAAATGTTCGGAATACTGGCGGCACAACGCACACCTGACGCGGCGGCGCAGCCGCGGTAGGCGAGCCGAAACCACGCTTTCGGCGAAGAAATCTTACCATACGACAAAGTATTCAATGGTATATGGTGCTCGTAAACTGAATAAAGGATGGGATACTATACGGAAATATTACTTTTCTAAAGCAGCGTTATAATTTTACGGAAAAGTTCATTATCAGGCAACAAAAACTCTCTACCCTAACGACGTCGGGATTGTCAGAGAATGTACGAGCACGGCGCCTCTGGCCGATGGCATCAAGGTCGCGCATTCCCCGGGCCGTTTGGAAGTCTGAACGCTTTTAAAGCACTTTCAATTTACCGGGGTTCTTCAAATCCGTACGTTTCCAGAATCGCGCGGCCAGCCGGGCTGAGCACGAAATCCACAAACTCCTGAGCAAGCTTCTTATGTGCGGAAGCGGAGACCACGGCAATGGGATACATAACCGGTTCATGCCCTTGCATCTTCATCACCACGCGAACCTTGTCCCCTGCCTGCCTGGCATCTGTACCGTACACAAAACCCGCGTCGACTTCGCCGCGCGAAACGTAATCAAGTACCTGGCGCACGCTCTGACCAAAGATATATTTGGGCTGGAGCCTTTCCCACAGACCGACGGAGGTGAGTGAATCACGGGTATAGCGCCCGGCAGGCACGAAATCGGGGTTACCCACAGCAAGGCGCTCAAGCTTTTCCAAATCTGTCACGGAAGTAATGACGACCTTACTGTCAACAGGTACAATCAATACCACAGAATTACTGACAAAGTCTTTGCGACCGGCAGGCTCAATCAGCTTTTCTGCCTGAGCCTTGTTCATAGTCGCCTGATCCGCGGAAGCAAATACATCGGCGGGAGCGCCTTCCCTAATTTGCTGCAACAAAGGGGTGGACGCGGCAAAATTCGTGAAAATGCTTGTACCGGGGTGCGTTTTTTCAAAATCCCCTTTCAGTTCCGTAAAGGCATTGGTCAAGCTCGCCGCAGCGGAAACAGTCAATTCTTCGGCAAGTGCGGATGAAGATAAGGACGTGACGAACAGACCCCAAAAAAACAGCAGCGCTTTTTTCTTCATATTCTTCTCCTGTGATATTTTTTGTTAAGCTGAATGCATTGCCGCAACTATAACCGGGAATATCCCACTCGCAACACGGTCACGACTTGCTGTTCATTCGTGATGCCTTTTCCGGTGTTTCATTTTATGATATGTATAAAAATCATGGCTAAAACAGCTCGCTTCCCATCTTCCCTTCCTCTCGCCGCTGCAAAAGCTGGCGCTCTCCCGGTTTCCTCCTTGACATCACTTCCCGGTATTCAACATCTTTCCGCCCCGGAGCTGGACAAACTGGAGCAGGCCTTCAAGACTCGCGCAGAACAAGCCAAACGTCCGGAACACAAAATATCCCGCCTGCGGCTTTGGCTCGTTTTCGTACTGCTTCGCCATACAGCACTCCGGCTCGGCGAAGCCCTTGCGCTCAATGATGATACGGATATCGACCTTACAGGGGGCATCCTGCATGTGCGCGGTCAGCATGCACGCGCCATTCCTCTGACACACGGCCTTCTTCCCGTCCTCCGCCGTTTTTTCAGCCAGGCTGCGCTTTGTTCTCAACGGGGGACACTGTGTGCGCTCGATCCGGGTTTTGTACGCCGCAATTTTTATGACCGGGCCAGAGAGTGCGGACTGTCACCCGCGCTGGCATCGCCCAAATCCATCCGGCAGGCGCGAGCCGTGGAATTGATCGAAGGAGGAATGCCACTTCCCGCCGTACAAAATTTTCTGGGGCAACCCAGCCTGAAGAGCACCGGTGAACTTCTGGATTATGACGAATCGGATATCAAGGCCATTACCAGCCATTATCTGCGCAAGGAAACAAAGCTGAAAACCAGCGCTCGCAACGTATTTCCCGGTATTGTCCATACCATTCGGCAAAGCGGGTTCATGGCTGAAGTAGGCCTGAAAAGTTTCAACAGCCTTGAAGTTGTAGCCGTGATTACCCAGGAAAGCCTGGAAAATCTTCAGATTGCCGTTGGTAAAACGGTTATTGCCACGGTCAAAGCTCCGTTTGTGATAATTTCACGTGATGAAGGCAGCATGAAGACCTGCGCTCGCAACAAGTTTTCTGGTGTCATTTCCGCATTGACACGGTCCGAGGTTCTCTGTGAAGTGGTGGTTGATCTGCGGGAGGGCTGTCAGGTTTGCGCTCTGGTGACGACCACCAGCGCCGACGAACTGGATTTGGCCGTACACACCCCGGTCACGGTATTGTTCAAGGCTTTTTCCGTCGTGCTTTCCGTGGCATAACATGTTCAGGCCACAACCTGAACAGGCCGCATCAAGGGAGAACGTGCGCTGTTTCTGACTCCGGCGCGGCCCCGAGCAGCTGTTCCAGAGCGGAAGCCACAGGGCGATCGCCATATTCTTCCCGGAAGGGCAATACCTTTGTCACACGCCCGCGCTCGTACAGCGCCAGCTGATCCGCAAACACTTCCACGTCAGCCGGGTCATGGGTGATCACCAGCGCGGGCAGGCCGGATTTCTCCAAAATGCCGCGCAGTTCCTGCCGCACTCTGCCCCGGAGCAGAGGGTCTAGCGCGCTGAAAGGTTCATCCAGAAGCAGGAGGCGGGGTTCGGCTGCCAGAGCACGGGCTAGCGCCACTCTTTGCCTTTGCCCGCCGGAAAGAGTGGCAGGCATACGAGAAGCCAAATCGGCAATGCCCAGAAAATCCAGATGCTCCATGACTTTGCGCCGAACCTGAAGACTGCGGAAAAAAACTGTCTTCTCCAGCCCGAAGGCGACGTTTGAAGCCACATCCAGATGCGGAAACAGGGCAAAATCCTGAAACATGTACCCGATGCGCCGCTCACGAGCACACAAGTTGAGCCTGCTCGAAGAGTCAAAAAGAGGGCAATCCATCAGGTGAATATAACCTTCGTCCGGGGTAAGCAAACCGGAAAGAACGCGCAGGGTCAAGGTTTTTCCCGATCCGGACGGGCCGAACAGCACGGCAAAACGGCAATCATTCGGCAAACGCAACCTGAGATCAAGTGTGAAGACATTGCCTCTGGAACCAAGCCGTTTTCTAATATTCATGTCAATCATACGCGTCTTCTTCCAACCAAAAACTCCGCCACCACAAGCACGGACATACATAGCAGAGAAGTCAGAATCACAAGCTCCGTGGCGCGGGCGTCATTACCTGCCTGAAACGCGTCGTAAATTGCCAGAGCGAGGGTTTGCGTTTTGCCGGGAATATTGCCCGCAATCATCAGCGTTGCCCCAAACTCCCCCATGCCTCTGGCAAACGCCAACATGGTGCCTGCGAACAAGCCACGCCAGGCCAGGGGCAGAGACACCCGGAAAAACACTGTCCACTCCGAAGCCCCCAGAATGCGGGCCGCATCCTCAAGATTATGATCCACCCCGTCCAATGCAGCTCGAGCGGATTTATAAATCAGAGGGAACACGACAACCGTGGCCGCCGCCACAGCTCCCTTCCAGGAAAACATCAGGTTGATGCCGTACTCCATGAGCCACGGGCCAATCAGACCACGACGCCCCACCAGCAAAATCAGGTAATACCCCAGCACGGTAGGCGGCAACACCATGGGAAGAGTGCAGAAAGCATCCATGCCTGCACGCAATGCCCCACCCCGGCGGGTCATCACCCAAGCCAGCCCCACTCCCAGGACAAAGGAAAAAAAGGTTGCCAGCCCTGCGACGCGCAGGGATAACAACAGAGGTGCGGAAGGATTGATATCGAACATGACCCCACAGAAGACAATGACACAATGTTGGTAACTCAAGCCTCTGCCCTGTACCCGGCCTAGAGCATTTTGTCATTGAAATGCTCTCGGAGTCGAGCGGAGCGAGGCTCATC
>CAJTSU010000071.1:0-10838 GCA_910579055.1 uncultured Mailhella sp.
TGCAGTGTACCAGTTTTGCTAAACATTGTTTAGTAAAAATTTGGAAGATCAGTATGTCCTTGATGTGGTTTTTGATGAAGACGCAAACAGATCGCGAAAAGACCACCTGGCCAGCAATTTTACGACGATTCGTAAAGTGTGCCTGAATCTGCTGCGATCTGTCAAAGCGGATAAGAAAACCCTGAAATCAACAGCGCGCAAAGCGCTCATGTTCCCGGAATTTGCCTTCGATCTCATCCGAAAATCTGGAATACTGGAGGGTGGGACTCTTGCGTGATTTTGCCCTGCGCCCCCTCCGGCAGAACATTGCCAAGGTATTGGATTTAATATAAAGTAAAGAGAAAAATACTACTGCCGAAAGGAGAGCCGAACATGGGCCGTTACGAGGCGTTATTCACTCCCGCTTGTCTTGACGGAATTTTCCCTGCGGAGGAACGTACCAAGGCCTTCTTTGACGCCCTGTTTGGCGATGCTGAGGAAGGAGCCTACGACATTCGTCTGACGTTTCACGGTGCGCAGGGACAGAAAGCGGAACAGTTGAAATTTTTCTTTGAACTGCATCAGCGCAAGGGCATGTGTCTGGCCTGCAACCTGACCCATGGCCTGCCGCAGGTATTCCGACGGCATCCTGTTATCGGGCTGAAAGATTTATGTGCACAGCTTGCTCGTCATGCAGGCTGGTCTGATAACGAGTGGTCGTGGGAGCTTGGTGAAACGGAAGAAGCATCGGACAAACTGCATATCATCCCTCTGACGCTGGTAAAAAACTGACAATGTGTCTCCCCTAAAGTAGTCCAGCTTTGAAAATGCTTTGCGCAAGCAAGCGCAATGAGGCTTCATGCGAAGCAGGAGCAGCCTTGATATGCGTTTTACAGGAGCGTACCTGTAGTTTGCAGGGCGTACAGTACGGACAACAGCGTAAGCTTTGGCAGAGCATAAAAACGGTGGAAGGGATACAGTATCCCGGTAGGTATAATTTTGCTGAACGATTTCTGGTGCTCCGCAGCATGAAATGTTTCAGAGTACGAGCCGCCAGACGCAAGCTTGGCGCAGCGGCATAGCCGGGTTCGCTTGCCGAAACCACGCTTTCGACGAAGCGATATTAACCTTGAATATGAAATATTCAAGGCTGTATGGTGCGAGAACGGAGCAGCAGCCTGATAAGTGGAACGTCCTTGTATTGTGAATATGGGGAATAACGTATGGGAATTGCGGTGAGCGAGGATATTTTCAACAGCCCGGAGTGGGCCAGAGAAGTGTTGCATGACGCCAACACCGGTCTGTGGCGTATTGTCAGCGACGGCGAAACGGGGCGGATGTGGGCTAATGACACAATGCTCGGCCTGCTTGGTCTTGCTGTTTTTCCCGGTCCGGAGGAGTGCTACAGGCACTGGTTTTCCCGTGTGTTCCCTTCTGCTGTGCCGCGTGTGCTCCAGGCTGTGGACGGCATGCGGGAATGGGGGGCCATGTGTGAGGTGGAGTACGCCTGGCTTCATCCCGAGAAGTCTTGGGTATATGTGCGCTGTGCAGGCAAGCGTGTGCCCGCCCCTGAAGGAGAGAATGTCTTGTGCGTACAAGGTTACCATCAGGACATCACCATTCTGCAGGAAGCGCGGGAATCCCTTCAGGAGCAGCTTGCCTGGCAGCGCAATGCCTGCCGGATTGCCTCGCTCGGCACGTTTGAACAGGAATGGCGTGAAGAGAATGGAAAAAACGTCTGTGTCCTGCGTAATAATGATACTTATGCCGAACAGTTCGGCATAGATTTTTCCCGCCCGGTGCAGGAGATCCTGGCGGAATTCCGGGCGCGGGAAGTCAATCGCGACGAGGAGTTCTGGAGGGCGCTGGAAGATCCTTCCTGTTGGGTTCCGGGAAAAAAAATTCGGGGAGAATTTATCCATCGCCACCCCGAGAGGGGAAAACGCCACTTCGAGATCCAATGGGAATATATCCAGCGTGCTGACGGCAAAATAAAAGCTGTGGGCGTTACCCGCGACATCACCGATGAAAAGAAGATGGAACAGGTGCTGCGGGATGCCAAGGAGAAGGCGGAGGCAGCAAATGAGGCGAAAAGTTTGTTTCTCGCCAATATGAGCCATGAAATTCGTACTCCCATGAATGGCATACTTGGACTCAGCACACTGCTTCTGCGCGAAAAGCTGAATCCGCGTCAGGCTGATTATGCGGCCAAGCTGCAGGATGTGACCCGTTCCCTGCTCGGCGTGCTGAACGATGTACTGGATTTTTCCAAAATCGAGGCACGTCATATCGAACTGGAAACGCGCCCCTTTTCTCTTTTTCACCTGTTGAATTCCATTCAGACTATTATGCGGGCGCGTGGTGAAGACAAGGATGTCGGGTTCCGGCTGTTCAAGGATGATAGTGTGCCGGAATTTCTGAAAGGCGATGCTCTGCGTCTGCGCCAGATTCTGATGAATCTGTGTGATAACGCGATCAAGTTCTCTTCCTCGGGTGAAGTTACGCTGTCGGTTTGCGCTGTTCCTTCCCGCAAGGCCGGAGATGTGATTGAGCTTCGGTTTGCCGTGCGGGATCAGGGGATCGGCATCAGTCCCGACAAGCTGGAAAGTCTGTTCGAGCCGTTCGTGCAGGCGGATACGTCCACCACACGCAAGTATGGCGGCACGGGACTGGGGCTTTCCATCTGCCGCAGTCTCGCCCGGCTCATGGACGGTGATATCACCGTGACGAGCATACCGGGGCAGGGGAGTGAGTTCTCTGTCATCGTGCATCTGGAACTCGCGCGGGAAGAATGTGAACCCCGCACGACCGCTGAGAACGCGGAAGACCTGAGCGGCATGCATGTGCTGGTGGCGGAAGATAACGATATTAATCAGGAGATTATGCGCAACCTCTTGCGCGAGCTTGGCGTGACCTGTGATATCGCAGAGAACGGGGAGGAAGCTGTGTCTGTCTTTTCCCGCAATCCCCGATATGACGGAATTTTTATGGATGTACAAATGCCGGTGATGGACGGATACAAAGCGGCTGGGCTGATCCTTGAGGAGCAGAAGCGGCGAGGGCTGAGCGTGCCTGTTGTGGCACTTTCCGCCAATGCCATGACCCAGGATGAGGAAAAGAGCCGTCTGGCGGGTATGGACTGCCATTTGAGCAAGCCCGTGGAGTTGGTGACACTGGCCGCAACGTTGGCAGAGTGGAAGAAGCGCAAGAGCGGAGCATCTTGCTGAGGAGTATCAGCGTGAGGCATTGTAGCGTGCGCTTAAATGGGCGGCCTTTGCCCTCCGCTCCCACACCTCCACTTGTTAATCCCTGCCGCTTTACGGGCGTACAATCCATCCCATTCCCTGTTCCCCTCCCATCATAGCGCCTTTCAACGCTGAGGCTGTCCTCCAGCCTCCCCCGTGGCTGGCGAGGCATCAGAAACAGAATGCAAGGCTGCATCCGGTGCGATTGCCGTTGCGCCCTCGGCGTTTCTGATATGCACATCCAATTGAGGATAGGATATTTCAATACCGTTCTGCGTGAACAGTTCGTTCACCCGTAGGCGGATATCGGTCATAGTGGTCGAGCCATGGTCGATGTCCGCCACCCAGTAACGAAGAATAAGATTGAGCGAAGAGGCGCCGAAATCATCAAAAAAGACCGCTGGGGCGGGATAACGCAGTACTTTGGAGTGTTCTTCCGCGATCTGGATGAGCAGTTTCATGCACAGTTGCAGATCCGATCCGTAGGCCACGCCCACGATAATCTGGCGGCGAACCCGTCGTCCGTTATGTGTCCAGTTGGTAAAGGTGGTGGAAAGGAACTGCGAGTTGGGAATGAACACAACCGCGTTGTCGTAGGTTTCCACTTGTGTGGAACGAATGTCCACCTTGCGCACCACTCCGAGAATGCCGCTCACTTCCACCACATCGCCTTCGCGGATGATCCGGCCGAAAATAACCATAAGGCCGCTGGTGAAGTTCTGGACGATATTCTGCATGCCGAAGCCCACGCCCACGCTGAGACCCCCGGCTACAACCGTGAGGCTGGTCAGACTGAACCCCAGGCTGCTGAGAACGTAAAGAATAAAAAAGGCCCACAGGGCGTAAGTGTATGTGGTTTGAAAGGGGCCGATCAGGCTGGGGTTCAGCGCCACGCCCTGGCGGCGAAGACTGTTCATGAAGGTTTTGCCCACTGAAATAAGCGAGCGGGTCAGATAAAAGGCGATGAAAATGCTTACCACCTGCATGGCATTGAACGATACCTTGCCGACATTGAAACCCATTGTCGCAACATGTTCCAGGAGGTATGCCCCGCCGGGGTAGGCCAAAATCCAGATTATGGGCGCGGCGCTTACTATCAGCATAACGGCGGGAATGGCGAGAGCCATGCTGATTCCGGCAACCAGACCGCGCCAGCCCTCCTGCGGAAAAACATCTTCCAGTTTCGTGCCCGCGTGCAGCAGGGCCAGAGCCTGCTGCACGCACACGGACAGCGCCGTCCAGACCATGATGACCAGAATGGCAAGCCGGACGAGGCCGAACAGCGTCAGGGCCAGACTGAACCAGCACATGACGGTGAAGCCCGCCATGAGAACGCGCACGATTTTATCGGTTTCCGGCGTTCGTTTATGCAGCCTCCAGAGAATGAAGGATTGCACACCCAGCCAGGTCAGCGAGAGAAAAAGCGGGAAGGGATCGAAATACAGCAGCATCATGCCGATGAACAAAGGCACGAACATGGGCCAGAGGGGGGAGCGGCGCGGAAGGTCCGGCTTGTCAAAGGCATGCAGATCCCAGGCCATGTTCATTTGCCCCCAGCATAGACTCATGGTGCCGAATGAGGCGATAATCTGGTACATTTTGCCGTTGGACCACGCCGCGAAGTGCAGCGCCAGCCCCAGCGCCAGCCAGAATGCACTGTTGCGAATGATGCGTCCCCACACTTCGCGCACCATGGCGGGAGCCTTGTCCGCGGCCCTGTTCAGCACGACAAGAAGCGCCAGCAGCGGCGCGAGCAGAACAAGCATGCGCACCAAAACCAGTACCCATGCGCCGGAAGTCTGGGGAATTTCCGTGCTCAGGCGCAGAGAGAGCACTTCCCGCACGGAAGTTGTCTTTTCCAGTTCGTCATCCCAGTGCGAGGGATCCAGCAGCCTGCCCGAAGCGGAAAGATAATAATTGCGCCACAGCGAAGGCATGTCCGCGCGCAGACTGCTTTCCAGCTCTCTGAGCGAAGTCTGGAGGCTGAGTATTGGGGCAAGAGCATTGTCTACCTGCCGTTGCATGGCGTCAAGGCGTCTGCCCAGATCCGTAAGCTGGGTATTGAGGTCGCGGATGGAAGGCGTGGACAGGGTTGCCGAATCACCTTGCAGGGAACTCAGTTCCGCGTAAGCATCGCGCAGGTTCCTGATTCCCGTTTCAAGGGGTGTTGATATTCTTGTCAGCTCTTCCAGCAGCCTGCGTCCCCGTTCCACCAGAACAGTGAGTTCGGCAGGCATGTTGCGGCTGACTTCCGCAATGGCGGAAAGCTTTTCATATTCTTCGCGCGCCCGTCCGGAATGCTGTCCTGCACTGGACGCGCGTTCGCTCAGCATCTGCTGAAAGGCGTCGGCGTCAGCCTGAAGGCGCTTCAGCTGCTTGAGACGAGTAGACATGATGCCTTCCCATATATCCTGCACGCTTTCATCCGGATGGACTGCCGGTGGCGTCTGCTGTTCCTGGGAGGGAACGGGGGCGGCAGGCATGGCGGGATCTGCGGGGCCGTCAGATGACGCGCCATGCAACGGAGGCGGGCAGATCAGGCAGAAGAACACGAGGAGGAGAAACGTTAGAACTATATCAAACTGCTTTAGGGGGCGAACCATGAGTGCTCCTTGCCGCATACTTTGAGGGAGATCCGGTCTTGATATGAATACGGCGGGGAAAAGGAACCAGATAAAGGCGGCGCATGCTTTGTCAGTTTTTGCCGCACATCGCGCTATTTTGCCCGGATAAGAAAGGGCAGACTCACGTTGGCCGCATGTCCGTCCGGTGGTGGAGTGATGACTCCCGGTTGCAGCAGGGCGCGCATAATGGCCGAATCAAGCTGCGGAATGCCGGAGCTCTGCTCCATCTGACAGGCGGCGAGCGAGCCGTCCTGTCGGATCATGAGTCTTGCCACGGCATGGTATTCCCCCGGAGGAATGCCCTCGGGCATGGTGAAATGGGGATAAGCGTTTTCTTTGATGATGTCGGCATAACTTTTGCGCGGTGAGGTTTCTTCGGAAGGAGACCTGCCGAAAGGGGAAGCGCCGGTATCATCATACGAAAAACTGATGGCCACTTCCGCCGGAGAACCGTTCGGAGGAGGAGGGAAATAACCGGCTTTGGCTACGGCTGCGCAAATAGCGTCATCCACTGTAATGTTGCCGGAACTTACGCTGATTTCACAGGAGAAGGGCCGCCCTTCTCCGGTAAGGCGTACAATGACAATACTGAGGCCTTTGGCTTCGGCCGGACGTGTCCAGTGCTGGAGAACCTTTTCCATCACCTTTGCGCCGTAGCCGGCATTAAAGTCCGCGCTGGCGGTCAGGGCTTCGGCCGGAGATGCGCATAGTCCGGAAAATGCGCATGCCAGAAGAAGCATACCCGACCGCAAGCCCGGGGCTGCGCGAAGCATGGAAACGCGGGACTTCTGTCCGCTGCAGGAATAAAGGTCATGCATGAAAGCAGTATACACGGAGGAAGGGGGATGCGGCAAGCGAAGCCTGGGGGGGCAGCTGATAAAGGAGTCAGCCCCAAAGCTTGGGAGCAGGTCGCGGCGTATCTCTGCTGCCGCCGTCAGCAAGCCGCGAAGATGTGGTAACTGTTGTTGCGCTGTGAAGCGGCAAAAAGGAAACAGGCTCTTTTCCGGCGCATTTCAGGTGGAGAAGTTCGACGGAAAAGAGCCTTGCCCAGATTGAAATCAACGGCCTGCCAGCTGTTGGGCATTGAAACTGATGAGCATATCCTGCTGGGCAGGAGTGGGGGGAGGCGGCAGGTTCTTGGTACGCAGTACCGCATTGATGGCTGAGGCATCAAAGTCCGGACGACCGGAGCTTTGCTCGATACGGCAGTCAAGCACTTTTCCGTCCGGGGCAAGCCTGATGCGTACCCCGACCATAAGATTTTCCCGTGAATAAGTGGGCATACTCCAATTCGGCTGTACGGCAAGGATAACCTGCGCTACGTACACATCGTAAATGCCTCCTCCTCCGGGGCCGGTTCCTGAACCTCCGCCTCCACCGACGCCGGTTTCACGGGCAAGTTCCTCCAGGGCACGGGACGCGGAGGATGAGGAGGCGCTTGAGGAAGAACGAGTTTCCCGGCGGGCATCGGCCAGAGCATCTTCAAGGGCGCTGCGGCGCGGTTTGTCCGGTTTTTTCTGCTCCTTGGGAGGTTCAGCGGGTTTGGGAGTTTCCTTTTTTTGGGGCTCTTCTTTTTTGGGCTCCTCTTTCGGTGTATCTTTTTGGGGTGTTGTGACCTCAGGAGCTTTTTCCGGAGGAAGTTCTTTCGGTTCCGGTTTTTTTTCGGGTTTCGGCGCTTCAGGTTCCGGAGCGGCCGGCACAGCGACCGGGGTACGGTCAGGAATTTCCACCGGAGCGGGAAGGTTGGGTTGGGCGTCGGGCACCGGAGGCGTTTCCGGAAGGGCGGGCAATTCAGGCGGTGTTTCCGGCTGCGTGTCAGGCAGTGTTGCTCCTCTCTCGGGTTGAGAGTTTGAAGCATTTTCCGGTCTTGCGCCGAGAACCGGGGAGGGCAGTTCTTCTCCTCCGGGCGCGCCCATGACCAGACTCACCTGATAAGACTGCCGCTGCAGATCCACCGGAGCTTTGCCGGGCCAGAACAGCATGAGCGCGAGTACGCCCCCGTGGAGCAGCAGAGAGAATATGATACTTTCGATGCGCATGAGGACAGCCGTACAGCCGAATCAGCGGGATGCGGCGGATTTGCCGGTTTGACCGGGTGCGGGTTCGCTCCCGGAGGGCAGGGCCAATACGCCGAGTTTGTCGATGCCTGCGGCCTTGATTCTGCCCATGACATCAACCACAACCCCATAGGGCACGGCCGTGTCCGCCTGCAGGAACAAGGCACGCCCTTTTTCCCTGGCCAGCACGGCCAGGCGGCTTTCCAGCTCTTCCAGCGGCACTGTGTAGCCTTCCAGCATGATCGCACCGTCCTTGCGCACGGTCAGCGTCAGATGCTCGGAGTCGGAGGGCAGAGCATCCACCTGTTTTGTTTCCGGAAGATCCACATCCAGCCCCTGATCCATCATCGGAGCTGTGACCATGAAAATGATCAACAGCACAAGCATGACATCCACAAAGGGCGTTACGTTGATTTCCGACACAAATCCTTTTTTTCCGACACTCATACCCATATTATGCCCCCTGGCGGGCAGCGGTGCGGGCCGACTGAGCGTTCAGTTCACGTTGGACACGGTTCAGAAAGGTGCCCGCGAAATTGACGAGCCGGGTTTCGATGCCGCCGAGTTTTCCTAGAAAGAGGTTATAGGCCACGGAAGCCGGGATTGCCACAATCAGGCCGATGGCAGTGGCGATGAGAGCTTCGGAAATCCCCGGTGCCACGGTGGCAAGAGAAGCAGACTTCATGAGTCCGATAGCATGAAAGGAATGCATGATGCCCCAAACCGTACCGAACAGGCCGATAAAGGGAGCGGCGTTGGCCACTGTGGCGAGAAAGGCGAGAGAGGCGTTGAGGCGGCTCATTTCCTGCCCAACCCCTTGTGAGAGGGCGCGCCGTACGTTATCCACCACTACGGTTTCGCTTGCTCCGGCTTCCTTGGAGCGGTTGAACTCCTGTACACCATGCTGGGCCACTGCGTACAGCGGGGAAGACGGGTCCCCGCCGAGGCTCTGCACCGCTTCGCGCAGATCCCGCGCCCGTTCAAAGCGCTCGTGCCCGGCACGGGCCTTTTTGTCGGCGGCTCCCAGGCTGAGCCACTTGCCGAAAATAATGGCCCAGCTGCTTATTGACATGAGTACCAGTAGCGCCATGATAAGTTGTACCGTAAGAGTGGCGCCCGCAATAAGGGACAAGAAACTGTATTCCATGAAAAACTCCGTAACAGTCGGATGCGGTTCAGGTTAACGGAAAATATGCCGTGGTTCCGTATTGAGCAGGATAGTTTGAACACTTCCCCTGATAGTTCAGGAAGAGAGGTGGAAAAACTGCATAGCCGTCAAACGGCTTGAGCGTTTCAACTCAAACGTAAGGTGCGCTTTAATCCCTCTTTTCAGGAAGTATATGTCTTTCATCCGTATCGGCCCGTATCGACGGAGTCAGTCGGCGAACAGGGCAAACGCGGATTGAAACATAAACGTCGCGGGGTTTGGATGCAACGAAAATTTCCTGCCTTCCTTCAACAGACGCTCGAAGCCCGCTCTGCTGCAGAATAATGTTGAACATATCCTTGACCGCCGGAGGAGCAAGCGAACCGGCCGTGGATACATGCGACCTTTCGCCCGTGTGGAACACGGGCCGTCCATGCCGGAGCAAAACGACACATCATGAACAGCGTCATCAGCATGGTTCTACAACACAGCCTCGAAGTCTCTTTGCTCGACAGAAAAAGTTTTTTTTGCAAGAATACAGCCGTCGTTCAAGCAGAGAGATGTCCGTGTGCGAGGGTGAAAACCCCATCTGGTCGGCTTGTTGTCTTTTAAGGGGGAAAACATGCGTACAAAAATCATTGCGACTATTGGCCCGGCGTCGGCTTCCCGCGAGGTGATCGTCCGCCTGGCGAAGGCAGGCGCTTCCATTTTCCGTCTCAATTTTTCGCATGGTGATGCGGAGTTTTTTCGCCGTCTCATTAAAGATATTCGATTTGTGGAAAAAGAGCTGGGTCGCCCCCTGTCTATTTTGCAGGATCTTGCCGGGCCGAAAATTCGTTTGGGTGTGCTGGAATCAGGTAGTATTGAAGTCTCGCGGGGAGAGCTTCTGCTGCTTGGATCCAATGCCCCGGACGGATCAGAATTTCCTCTGCTGCCTCTGGATAACCCGGCCCTGATGGACGAGCTTTTACCCGGAGATATTCTGGTTCTGGCGGACGGCGGCTTGAGATTCACCGTGCGGGAGCGTATGGCGAACGAGCTGGTTTTGCTGGAGTCACTGGGGACGGGGATTGTCACATCGCGCAAGGGGATTGCCTTGCCGGGAAAGACCCTTTCTCTGCCTGCGCTGACCGCCAAGGATTGCCAGGATCTTCTGCTCGGGCTGGAACTTGGAGTGGATGCCGTGGCTGTCTCTTTTGTCCAGAGCGCGGCTGACATACGTCAGGTTCGGGCGCTGCTGCGTCAAGAAAAGAGCGTTATCCCGGTGGTGGCGAAGCTGGAGCGGCGCAATGCTGTGAACGACCTGGATGCAATATTGGAAGCCAGCGACATGATTATGGTGGCGCGCGGCGATCTGGGAGTTGAGTGTGCCCTGCCGGAACTGCCCGCCTTGCAGAAGCGTATTATCCGGGCCTGCAATCAGGTGTCCAAACCCGTGATTGTGGCGACGCAGATGCTGCTGTCCATGGTGAGCAGCCCTTCGCCCACCAGGGCGGAAACCACGGACGTAGCCAATGCGGTGCTCGACGGCGCAGACTGCGTGATGCTTTCGGAAGAAACGGCCATGGGCGCTTATCCTGCAGAAACCGTGGAATATATGAATAAAATAGCGTCCGAGGCGGAAGCCTATCTGGTGGAAACCCGCCGCCTTACGTCGCCGGATCAGGCCAGCGGCGCTCCGGAGTTTCTGGCCTACTCGGCCTGCCTGCTGGCGGATAAAACCGATGCAGTGGCCATTGCCGCCCATTCCCTGTCCGGCAGATCGGCCCGTCTGCTCTCCGCCTGC
>CAJTSU010000071.1:10857-17581 GCA_910579055.1 uncultured Mailhella sp.
CCGATCCACTCATTGACCCTGGACGCCGGAGTGCTGCATACTCTGAATTTCTCGTGGGGAGTACACCCGCATTTGGTTGACGACGATCATGAGCAGGGGCATCTTGCGCGCGTGCAGCGCTTTATCGCCATGACGGCGGACTTCCCGGTCGGGAGAGATGTTGTCATCACGGCGGGCGAGCCGACTGTCGGCCAGCCCGGCAGAGGAACCAATCTCGTTAAAATCTACAGGAAATGACATATATGGTCATGAAGAAAAAAGCTGCCGTTCCAGAAAAAATTTCGGAAGAATATTACCAGATCAGTGAGGAAATTCTTTCCAGCTTTTCCAAATATCGACCGCCTGTGGATCTGTTCTGCTTTCGTGAGGATATTGCCCAGCTTTATCCCTTGTGCCGCAAGGGGCAGCGTTTGAGTAACGAACAGGTGGAAGATGTTTCAAATCTGTGCCGAGAAGGTGCGCTTTTTGTTTCGCGCAGTGATCATCCCATTTATGTGGAACATATCGCCAAACAGGCCGACCTTGTCCTGGTGGATGACAACCTGAAGGAAAGCGAATCCGCCGATATTCTGTTGCGCGCCCTGACCATGCGCCTGACCGCCTTTTATGAGCAGCCCGTAACTGCCGTGTTCGAGCCGTTGTATAAGGATATCATGGTCTTTACCGAGTATTTGTGGCAGGATCTGTTCCGTACCCGTCTGTTCATGCGTCGTCTGTATACCGGGGATTCCGATCATGTCTATCATGCCTTGAACACCATGTGCGTAGGTTTGTGGATATTGGTTCAGATTACCCCCAGTGAAACGCTGAAACGCCGTCAGCTCGACCGTACAGCACTCGGACTCCTGCTTCATGACGCGGGCATGACCAAGATCCTGACCTATGTGCTGCAGAAAACAACACCTCTGAAGCAGGAAGAGGTGGAAAAAATTCTGGCGCATCCTCTGGCTGGCATTCGTATGCTTCAGAAGCTGAACCTGTCCTTTGACGAACTTAACCAGGCTGTCATTCAACATCATGAGCGGCTTGACGGAAGCGGATACCCGCAGAAGGCCAAAGCGGCGGCTATTTCTCCCATTGGAAGGCTTTGCGCAGTGGCGGATTCCTTCAGCGCCATGATCGTCAAGCGCCCCTATGCCAAAGCCAGAACTCCCCTGGCCGCAGCCCAGGAGCTGGCGGATGCCCAGAACAGGTATGATCCTCAGTATGTAGCTCCCCTGCTGCTCGCCTATCAAAACAACGCGTTTGCAATACCCTCCGCCGCTCCCGCGCAACCGGAGCAGTAATATGAGCGGATTCTTTTCTTTTGGTTCCCGGCGTTCTTCGGAAGACGGATCGAACCCGGAAATTCCCCACCAAACGGTGGAAGACAAGGGCGAAGAGAATATTCCTGAAATCATGCCCCGGGAAGCCGATACTGATGGGGCGGAAGAGACTGAGGTTTCCCGGCTCGTTTCACCTGTCTCGCCCACAGCGCGCGCCATGACTCCAGTGCTTCCCGGTGTGGATGCGGATGTCATGCCGGAGCAGGGTGCTTCTTTCGACGATCGCGTCCTTTTGCTTCTTGCTGCGGTGGCCCAAAGTGAAGGCATGTTGACCTATCCCGAATACGAGGCCACGGCAAGACTGGTGCGCTCCATTTTTGGAGAAAAAGCCCTGGGCGCGTCTTTTCAGGCGCGCTTTCACTATGCGTTGCTGCATCCCGTCGATAATCCCGATGCGCTCGCCGCATCGCTTGCCCGCGAGGCCGTGGACGAAAAGGTTTCCGGCGAGCAGATTTCCGCCCTGTTGCGTGGTCTGGAAGGGCTGCAGGCACATCGCGAACATGTTGTAGCCGTATGGGATGTGCCCCGCCGTTTGCGTGAATCCATCAGCATCGCCTTTGAAGAGGAGCGTCTTGCCGCGCGCCGCCGCCAGTTGGAAGAAGAAGGCGGCGTTGCTTACAGCCTTGAACAAGGGGCACGGCTGGGAGTGCAGGCGGGGAAATTCGCCGTGGATGGTACGGTTCAGCTTGTACAGGGCATGGTTGGCATTGCCCAGAAACTGCTGCCGGGCAATGCGCGGGAAAGTGCCTCCTGTCCCCGCCTCTCGCCGGAAATGGAGAATTTTAACCGGCGTATGGCCGCCGGCTCTTCGGAACTGGCCCGTGCCGCCTGGGTGCTGGAAGAAGAGGAGCTTCAGCGGGAATTGGCGGATTTCGGCAAACTGCTTAGGGAGCAACCGTTCCGCGTGGCCTTGGTAGGCGAGGGGAAACGCGGAAAAAGCTCTCTGGTCAACGCTCTGCTGGGGGATGAACTCTCCCCCGTGCGGGAGTCCGTGCCGGAAACCGCTGCTGTGGCAGAGTTTTCTTTTGCGGAAAGCCCGCGTTACGCTGTCACTTTCCTGGACGAGGAACAGTTCGCTTACCTGGATCGTTACCTTGAGGGCGAGGCGGGAAACACCTTGTTGCGCTCCAAACTGGAAGAGTTGCGTAAACGTGCCGGGGAGGCCCGCCCCCATGGATTTGCCGAATTGACAAGCCGCGCGGCCATTCCGGAATATCTGGCCGTAAACGGACGCTTTTCCTCTCTTGTGGCCCGAGTTTCCATGGCTCTGCCGTTGGAGTCGTTGCGTTCCGGCATGGTGCTGGTAGACACCCCTGGGCTGAATGCCACGGATTCTTTTCACGACTACCTTGCCTATGAGGAGAGCCTCAAGGCGGACTGTCTGATTTTTGTCATGGATGCGCGCCGCCCCGATTCCGCATCCGAGCTGCGGCTTTTGCGCAAGCTTGCCGCTGCCGGGCGCGCTTTGTCCATCATCGGCGTATTGACCGGAGCGGATCGCCTCAACGAAGAGGAAAGCCTGGCCGAAGCGGAAGCGCGCGCTCTTTCCGTGCTTCAGGAAGCCTGCCGTGGTGCGGAACATCTTGTCGTGCTTGGCCTTGTGTCGATCAACGCGCGGATTGCCATGCGCCTGCGCTGTGGGCAGAGGGAGGGAAATCCGTTTGTCGTCCTTCACTCCAGCGCCCGCCTGGCGACGCGCCGGGCGCTGGAAGAACTGTTCCGCCTGCTTGCCGAAGCCATGCGGATTGCCGAGAATAAAAGCCTCTATCGCGAGCGTATCGGCGCTCGCGCCCGTCAGCTTGTTGGTATGGTACGGGAACGGAGCCGCGAGGCGTTTGCCCGGTACCGGGCGGGACTGCCTCCCGCCCAATTCCTCGAATTACTGGAACGGCATACGGAGCAGCTGGCGAAGGCCGCCGCAAGCCACGCCGAACAGGCCCGTTCGGTCATTGCCGCCGCCGCGCATGATGTAGATGAATGGCAGACCGCGCGGGATCGTGCTCTTGACTCCTGGGAACAAGAACTAGTTCTGCGTGTTATGGATGCGGCGCACCGCCATGCCGATCTGCTGGGCACATCCTTTGCGCGTGAGGCTGACTGGAAGGTTTTTGACGAGGAAGAGGCTCCCCGTATCGCCCGGAGCTGCATTGAGAAATTCCTGGCTGTACAGCAGGAAGAGATGCGGGCGTGGAACGAGAAATTGCGTCTCTTTCAGGGAGAACTCAACGAGCTTTCCGTGCTCTGCCTGAAAGCTGTGGAAGAAAGCGCTGCGGAACTCGGTGATATATGCAGTACCACAGGCCGCCTGGATCATTTCCTGGTACAGACTAACGCGCATATGAAACAGGTCGCCCTGTTTCTGGCCGGCGCGGGAACAGGGGCTGTGGTGGGAGGAGGCTTGTTTAATCTTGTGGCTTTAGGCAGTGCTGCGTTTTTATTGGTGACGAATCCGGTCGCTTTGCCTGCGGCCGCTTTGCTGGGCGTGGCGGCCTATGCGCTGCAAAACCTCGGTAATCCCGCCAAGCGCAAGGCTGCATTTCTGGAACGCAAGAGAAAAAAGAGCGCCCAATGGGCGAAAGAAGTACGCGCGCGTCTGGAGCAGGAATTGGAATCGTCTCGTCAGGAATTGACGGAAGCCTACAAAAGCGCTGTGGCGCGGGGGTTTGTGCCCGCTCTGGAAATCCTGACAGGAGAAGCCGTTCATCTCAAGCTCTATCTGGCGGTGATGGACAAGATTCGGGCTGACTCCAGCGCGTTTGAATCCCGGCTGGAAAAAGACCTGCTTGCTTTGGAGCTGGACGCGGGACAATCCCGGGAACAACTGGAAAACAGGGAAGGAGAGGACTTTGAGCCTGTATAGAGCATTTTTGCTTTGAAAAAGCTCTCGGAGTTGAGCAAAGCGAGACACCTCTCTGTTCTTTTTATCCGTAAGGCGTTTCACGCCAACGACTAAGCGTATTGCGATGCCGCCTTCCTTCCGGTCAGCCGCAATGTACGTGCGGCGTATGGCTTCGACTTCAGGAAAGTTGTGTACCGGAACATAGGGTTTTGGCCGGCAGAAATGTTCAATCGCAAAATGCTCTGAAGGGGGCCGCCCCTTCAATCTCCCCTCAGTACCTTTCCGGGGCGGGGTACGGCGTGAAATCCCGGTGCATGAACATGTTGACGGTACATTGCTCTACTGACGATTGAGAACGGATTTGAGTCATGCTTTCCATTTTGCTTGTGCTGCTTCCTGTCGCGTTATTGCTGCTTACCGGTATTCTTGCAGACAGGCTGCACCTGTTGCCCAGCGGCGGTGCGGTCGCGCTCAACCAGTTTGTATTCAATATTTCCATGCCGTGCCTTGTGTTCAGTTCCACAGCGTTGTGCGCTCCGGAAGACCTGGCGCAGGGGCCGTATATTTTGGGCACACTCGGCGTATCATTTGTGTGCTATTGGCTGGTGCAGCTGTTGCTTTCTCGAGGTTTGCGTGAAATTAAGGCCGAAGCAGCATTGATGGGATTTCTCTCCAGCTTTTCCAATGCCGCCTTTCTCGGCCTGCCTGTCCTCATGGAAGTTATGCCGGGCAACCATGAAGTAGTGCTGGCGAGCACCATCACCATTGTCATGGCTACGGCACTCATTGTTTTTTGTATGTTCCTGCTGGAATGGTATGGGAATGGGGAAGGTCTGAATCGTAAAAAATTGCTGCGTAAGGTGGTGTTTTCCCTGCTGCGCAATCCCATCCTCATAGCCACGTTGCTGGGTGGTGCGGTATGTTTGGCGCGATTCCCCATTCCCGAGGCGCTGCTCAAATTTTTGCGCATGGCCGCCGCCACGGCCGTACCCTGCGCGCTTGTTGCTCAGGGCATGGTTCTTTCCGTTCAGATGACCAGTGCGGCAGGAGGAGAACGTCACCCCCGCAGACAGATCCTTGTTCAGCTTGTCAAACTGCTCCTCATGCCTTTGCTGACCTGGTGGGCGCTGGACGCATTCGGCGTGGCTCCCGCCTGGGTTGCGGCGGGCGTAGTGCTGGCTGCCATGCCCACAGGCTCTATCTCTTTTGTCATCAGCGAAACCTACCGTGTGGGCGAACGGGATTGTTCGCAAATTATCCTGATTGGCACGGCGGTCAGTATTCTGACTGTGCCGGTATTTCTTTACATGTTGCAGCGAACAGTTCTGACGGGCTTATAAGTGCTTCCTGTTGGAATTTTTGCCGCTGTTTTCACTTTAAACGCCGGTTTGACCGGTGAGGGAGCCCGATATGGCATTTAAAGCCGCGGTACTTGGGTTGGGGAATATCGGCCGTTTTGCCGTGGAATCATTGGAAATTGCACCGGATTTCGATTGTATTGGCGTTGTACGCCGAAAGGAATCATTGGGGAAAGCTCCGCATGAGTTGCGCGGTGTGCCGGAGTTCTCTTCCATGGAGGAACTGGTCAGGGATAGGGGTAAACCGGATGCAGTGTTGATTTGTTCCCCTTCCCGTCAGGTACCGGACACCGCCGCCGCGTTGCTGGAACAGGGGTTTAATACCGTGGACAGTTTTGATATCCATGACCGCATTGTGGAAACAGTGGATCGTCTGGATACTGCGGCCAAGGCGGGACAGACTGTGAGCGTGACCGCCGCGGGTTGGGATCCTGGTACGGATTCCATGCTGCGCGCGCTGTTTGAAGCCATGGTTCCCGTCGGAACATCGTTCACCAATTTCGGGCGCGGCCGCTCCATGGGCCATTCTGTGGCGGCCAGAGCTGTTTCCGGCGTTGCGGACGCTACGGCCATTACTATTCCCATGGGGGGAGGGCGGCACTCCCGTCTTGTTTATGTGACGCTCCAGCCCGGCGCAAAATTCGACGATGTGCATGCGGCGATCAAGGCGGATCCGTATTTCGCCCATGATCCCCTGGATGTACGCGAAGTGACCGCGGAAGAAATGCCTTTTGTGGCAGATGCCTCCCACGGTGTGCTGCTGGAACGTCTGGGCGCGTCGGGACGTACCTCCAATCAGCATCTGACTTTTGACATGCGGATCAATAATCCCGCTCTGACTGCCCAGGTACTGGTAGCAGCAGCCCGCGCCGCTGCCCGTATGGCCGAAATCAGGCATTTCGGCTGCTATACGCTGATCGACATCGCGCCGGTGCGCCTTTTGCCCGGTGAGCGCCGCGATCTGCTGCGTCGTCTGGTGTAGTTCGGAGTCTTGGACGCGCCGGCACGGGCGCGTCCAAGCTGAAAGATGAGGATGCAGAAAGCCGGGAAGCTTTCAAATTCGATGCCCGAACCTTTGCACAACATTACGTTCCGTTTGAAATGATGAGTCTATTCAGGCAACAGGCACGGCCCTTCGGGCCGCCTGTCAGGTGGCAATGCCGCACGTGAATTGCGGCTACTGCGTCGGAGCGGCGCCCTTA
>CAJTSU010000072.1:0-2211 GCA_910579055.1 uncultured Mailhella sp.
GCCGTCTTGTCAACTACTCGTTTCCCCCTGAAGGGGGGAGGTCTCAAACCACAAAGGAATTTTTGATGAATCTCCCTGAATTTCATCGCGGCCGCCGTCTGCGCCGCAGTGCCGCCTTGCGCGATATGGTACGGGAAGTGAGCCTTTCCTCCAACGATTTGATCATGCCCTATTTCGTGGTGGATACACCGGATCACACTTTTCGCAAGGCTATTGATTCCATGCCCGGCCAGTTCCAGCTTTCGCTGCATGAGCTGGAAAAACAGGTGGCTGCGGCAGTGGACACGGGCTTGAAATCCGTTCTTCTGTTCGGCATTCCCGCCGCCAAGGATCCGTTGGGCAGCGGCGCGTACGCCGAGGACGGCATTGTCCAGAAGGCGGTGCGTATGCTCAAGAAAAACTGGCCGGAACTGGTGGTCCTCACCGACGTATGTCTGTGCGAATATACTTCGCACGGCCACTGCGGCATGATCCGCGAAGGGGACACCGTAGGCCGGGTGCTCAACGATCCCACACTGGATCTGCTGGCGAAAACCGCAGTTTCCCACGCACAGGCCGGGGCGGACATCGTGGCCCCTTCCGACATGATGGACGGCCGGGTGGCCGCCATTCGCCAAGCCCTGGACAAAGCGGGCTTTGAAGACCTGCCGATCATGTCCTACGCGGTCAAATACGCATCCAGCTATTACGGCCCCTTCCGCGACGCCGCCGAAGGCGCTCCCAAATTCGGCGACCGCCGCACTTATCAGATGGACCCCGGCTGCGTGAAAGAAGCTTTCCGCGAAATGACCGCGGATATCGAAGAAGGAGCAGACATCTTCATCGTTAAGCCCGCCGGTCCCTATCAGGATATCATCCGCATGCTGAACGACGGCTTTGACGTCCCCATGGCCGCCTACCAGGTGAGCGGGGAATATTCCATGATCTGCGCTGCGGCGCTGAACGGCTGGCTGGATGAAAAGGCCGTGATCCTGGAATCGCTGCTGGGCATCAAGCGCTCCGGCGCAAAACTGATCATTACCTACTTTGCCGAAAAGGCGTTGAAGGAAGGCTGGATCAGATAGCTCTTACCTGCGGGTGCGCCGGAAGCTTTCGGCGCGCTCGCACATTTTTCAGGACATACTCCATGACGAAGACCCACGATTCCATGAACGGGAACTGCCCCGCTGCCCGAACGCACTCCCCGTCGGGGCATCCTTCCGGCCACTCAGGCATGATGGAACATGCCTCCCGTACCCTGCCCGACGGCACCCCAAAGTGCCGCCTCATTGCCTGGGAAGTAACGCGCTCCTGTAACCTAGCCTGCAAGCACTGCCGGGCCGAGGCCCACCCCGAACCCTACCCCGGCGAGCTTTCCACCGCTGAAGCCAAGGCGCTTATTGATACCTTTCCCCAGGTAGGCAGCCCGATCATCATCTTCACCGGGGGCGAGCCTACCATGCGCGAGGATGTGTACGAGTTGGCGGCCTACGCGCGCGACAGGGGGCTGCGCTGCGTCATGTCGCCCAACGGAACCCGCATAACCCCTGAAGTCGCGCAAAAAATCAGGGACGCCGGATTTCAACGCTGCTCAATTTCCATTGACGAAGCCGACCCCTCCCGCCATGACGAATTCCGCCGCATGAAAGGCGCATTTGAAGCATCCATGCAGGGTATTGAGAACCTGAAGCGCGCGGGCATGGAATTCCAGATCAACACCACAGTGACCCGTAGCAATCTGGCTTCCTTTAAAAATATGTTCAAGCTGTGTGAAAGAATCGGCGCGGCGGCCTGGCATATCTTCCTGCTGGTGCCCACGGGGCGCGGCGCGGAAATCGAGGAAGAAGTCATTTCCGCAGAAGAATACGAAGAGGTGCTGCACTGGTTCTATGATTTTCGCAAAACCACAGCCATGCACCTCAAGGCCACCTGCGCCCCGCATTACTACCGCATCATGCGCCAGCGCGCCCGCGAGGAAGGCTTGAGCGTCACGCCGGATACGTTCGGCATGGACGCCATGACCCGCGGCTGCCTGGGCGGCACCGGCTTCTGTTTCATCAGCCACACCGGCCAATTACAACCCTGCGGCTACCTGAATCTGGATTGCGGCAACGTACGCGAAACTCCCTTTCCCGAACTGTGGCGAAGCACGCCCTGGTTCCTCAAGTTCCGGGATCAGGAAGCATATACGGGCAAGTGCGGCCCTTGCGAATATCATAAAGTCTGCGGCGG
>CAJTSU010000072.1:2221-15354 GCA_910579055.1 uncultured Mailhella sp.
CCGCGCCCGCGCCTATGCCATGACCGGCGACCCCATGGCTCAGGAGCCTTTGTGCTCCTATCAGCCGATGAAGCTGGAACACCTGAAAAAATAATGCGCTGTTTCAGCACCATGTTGATAATGCTGTGCGGGACGTACGGTTTTGCTCCGGCCCGCGCGGCAACATGCGTTGCCGCAAAGGCATGTATCCACGGCCGGCCCGCTCGCGCCTCCGGCGGTCAGGGGTATTTTCAACACTATTCTGCAACAAGGCGTTCCCTCTTCACTTGCGGTAAAATTTTTCGCGATAATTCTAAAACCCTCTTGACAAATAAATCACGTGGTGGAAAATTCTAAACCAGAAAAGAAATGTCGACATTCGTTTTTAGACAACATTCAACCTTACTTTCAAAGGACATCACCGCACGCCGCAGCGCCGGCAGCATACCGGCGCTTCCTGTTCCCCACCTCTATCTCAGGAGATAAGGCATGAAAGCACGAATGAGCTTGCCAACCCAGATGGCAATCGGCATGGTTCTCGGTATTATCGCAGGAGCGCTTGCTCCCGCGATGGGATTCAACCCCGGATGGTTCCAGCCTATCGGTCAATTGTTCATCAATCTTGTGCGCATGGTGGTTGTGCCGCTGGTGTTCACTACCCTTATCGCCGGTGCGGCCAGCGTATGCGACGTGCGTGAGCTGGGCCGCGTCGCGTCAAAAACCATTCTCTATTATTTTGCGACCACGGCCATGGCCGTGGTTATCGGCCTGCTCCTCGCCAACGTGATCAATCCCGGCCTCGGCCTGTCTATCCCCACAGAAAATCTGAGCGCCAAGGAAGTGTCCGCACCTCCGTTAATCAAAGTGCTCATGGACATCGTGCCCATCAATCCGATGGAAGCCCTTTCCCAGGGCAAGATGCTCCAGATCATCTTCTTCGCCCTGCTCTTTGGTTTCGGTTTGAGCATGATCGGCGAGAAGGGTGAACCCGTGTTCCGTTTTTTTGACGCCTGCGCGGAGATCATGATCAAGATTACCGGCATTGTCATGCTGTATGCCCCCATCGGCGTGTTCGGCCTGATGGCGTTCACCGTTTCCAATCATGGCCTGAGTGTGCTGCTTCCCCTGATCAAGCTGGTGGGCGTCATGTACCTGGCCTGTCTGGCCCAAATCCTCATCGTTTATCTGCCCTGCGTGAGAATTGCCGGGCTGACGCCCTCCCGATTTCTCAAGGGCGTGTCCGAGCCGCTGATGATCGCCTTTACCACCTGTTCCAGCGCGGCGGCGCTTTCTTCCAACCTGCTCAGCGTACAGAAGCTCGGCGCGGCCAAATCCGTTTCCAGCTTCTCCATTCCCCTCGGCAACACCATCAACATGGACGGCGCGGCCATTTATATGGGCATCGCGGCCATTTTCGCCGCAGAAGTTTACGGCATCCCCATGCCCATCGACAAGCAGCTCACTGTCATTCTGCTTGCGGTGCTCGCCTCGGTCGGCTCCATGGGCGTACCCGGCGCGGCCCTGATCATGATCACAATGGTCTTTACCCAGGTCGGCATTCCGCTGGAAGCTATCGCTCTGGTGGCCGGAGTGGACCGCATCATGGATATGGCCCGTACCACCATCAATGTCCTCGGCGACGCCACGGGCGCACTCCTTGTGTCCAAGCTGGAACACGGAGGAGACTGCCAGGACGCGACGGAAAACTGAGCCTCGCGCGGCATGCGGCGGGAGCCTTCACTCCCGTCGCACAGGAGCAATATTCATGAGCGAGCATCACTGCATCGGAGTTGTCGGCGGGCTGGGGCCCTATGCGGGGCTTGACCTTGTCCGTAAAATCTTCGACCGGACAAAAGGCGACCATGATCAGGATCATCTTCCTGTCATGCTGTATTCTTTCCCCGGTGACATTCCCGTACGCCCCGAATTTCTGCTGGGGCTGACCAGGGAAAATCCCGGCGAAGCCATTGGCGATATCATGGCGCGGATGGCGGAAGCCGGGGCGACGATTATCGGCATGCCGTGCAATACCGCCCACAGCCCGCGCATTCTCGATGTGGCGCTGGAACGACTTGCGGCCACGCAGCGCAAGGTTCGCTTCGTCCACATTATTGATGCTGCGGTAGCCCACATGTGCCGCATCTGCCCGCGCGGCTCCCGTGTGGGGTTGATGGGTACGGCGGCAACGTTGCGTACCCGCCTGTACCAGGACGCACTGGAGCAGGCCGGGCTTGTTCCCGTCATTCTTGACGATGAAGGCTGTTCACGCGTACAGGACGCCATCAGCAACCGGGATTACGGCATCAAGGCGTCATCCAACCCGGTTTCCCCGACAGCCTGTGACATCCTGCACCAGGCCGCGCACGATCTGGCGAAAAAAAATGTCGCCGCCATTTTGCTCGGCTGTACGGAAATCCCGCTCGCGCTCACGGAATCCTGCCTGTTCAACGTTCCCGTGGTAGATGCCACCAGCATACTCGCCCAGGAATTGATCCGCGCCTGTGCTCCGGAAAAACTGCGTTTTCCCTCGTACTCCGCAACATGAAATGTTTCAGTGTACAAGAACTGTTCAGCATTGAAATGTTGCACGGTGCCATATTCCGGCCGCAGGCTTTGCGCCTGAAGCCGAAGCTTGCTCTACGCGCCGTGCCTGTACGCCCTGCCGGCCACAGGCACAGTCCGTCGGGCCGCCCGTCGGCCGACAACGCCGCAAGTGAAACAGCCTCGCTCGATTCCACAACTTCACTCACAACACTTTAACATGTTATTTTTTGGAGAACATAATGAATCTCGCCAAATTTCCCCGTCGCGGCTATGTGAAAACCCCCACCCCCATTGAATATCTGCCCAACTTCTCCAAGGCGCTGGGCAACAAGGTGAACGTGTATATCAAGCGCGACGACCTTCTGCCCGGCTGCGCGGGCGGCAACAAGACCCGCAAGCTCGATTTCTCCATTGCAGACGCCCTCGCCAAGGGCGCGGACACCATCATTACCTGCGGCGCAGTGCAGTCCAACCACTGCCGTCTGACGCTCTCCTGGGCTGTGCATGAAGGGCTGGACTGCCACCTCGTGCTTGAGGAACGCGTGAAAGACAGCTACAAGCCTGAAGCCTCGGGCAACAACTTCCTGTTCCATCTCTTGGGCGTGAAGAGCATCACCGTCGTGCCCGGCGGCTCCCCCATGCTGGAAGAAATGGAAAAAGTCGCCGCCAAGCTGCGCGAACAGGGTAAAAAGCCCTACATTATTCCGGGCGGAGCCTCCAACAGCATCGGCGCTCTCGGCTACGTGAGCTGCGCGCAGGAAACCATGCAGCAACTCTTCGACATGGGCCTGAAGATTGACCACATCATTGTGCCCAGCGGCAGCGCGGGCACCCATGCGGGCATGGTCGCGGGCATGGTCGGCAATAACGTGGATATCCCTGTCTCCGGCGTGGATGTCAGCCGTCCGCGCGACGTGCAGGAAGGCATCGTGCGCAAGCTCGCGCAGGAAACCCTGGACTTTATCGGCGCGAACGTGAAACTCCCCGATCAGGCCGTGACCTGCTTTGACGCCTATTACCAGCCCGGCTACTCCCTGCCCAATGACGGCATGGTGGAAGCGGTGAAACTGCTCGCCCGTACCGAAGCCATTCTGCTTGACCCGGTGTATTCCGGCAAGGCCATGTCCGGCATGATTGATCTTATCCGCAAGGGCCACTTCCCCCAGGGGGCCAACGTGCTCTTCCTGCATACGGGCGGTTCTCCGGCGCTGTACGCCTACCTGCCCACCTTCCGTGACTGATATTAAAAACACCGCGCCGTAAGCGGCTGGTTTTCGTGCCTTTCCGTCAAGCCGCTTTGCGGCTTGACGGCGCAAACACCACAAAGCGGGGTTTGCCATCAGTCAGACGGCTGGTACTCCGGGTGGAATTTCCCCCGGTCGTGCCCTTTTTACCGCCGGATTCCGCCTTTCCCGTCCGCAAAGCCGGACAGAGACTGGCGCAATCCGGCTTTTTTCAGATGTTCCGCATGTTCGCTCTCTTGCAAAAAACTGCCCCTCGCCTATGATACCGCAAGCGCGCCATCCGCGCAGGAGCCCTCATGGACTTTAAAAAGGAAACGTACAGCATCCAGGCTGCGGCATATATCCGCTCGCTCATCCGCTCCGGCGAACTTTCCCCGGGAGCTCCCGTACGGGAAGCTTTTCTGTCGGAAAGGCTGGGCATCAGCCGTGCGCCCATTCGTGAAGCGCTCTTTTCCCTTGCGCAGGAAGGCCTGATCTGCGCCGAACCGCAAAAAGGCAAAAACGTCCGGCACATGACAGCTCAGGAAATCTACGACAGCTACGCTGTAGCCGGCATTCTGGAAGGCGCGGGCGTTGCGGAATCCGTAGGGCACTGGACTGCGCACGACAGAGAATCTTTCCAGGCCGTCGTCACCAGCATGGGCGCTCAACTCAGCTATGCCACACGCCTTGACGATCTGGCCGAAATAGACGAACAATTCCACGCGGCCCTACTGTCTGCCTGCTCGAACGCCCGGCTTGTGGAAATGGCCCGATCCTCCTGCGCCACCATTTCCAAATACCTTTATTATCAATATTGGATTACCCTGTTCACGCCCAAAGAATTCTATGAGCGCCATCTCGCCATTGCCGAAGCGATCAACGAAGGCGATCCCGCCCACATCGAGCATATTTTACGTGAACACTACAGGGAAAACGGCATCCGCATGTCGGAACTTATTCACGACGACCCCGCCCTCCTCTCCGGAAAGGACGCGGAGCATTGTGAGCCACACCCCAGCGAGTCATATCATGGAACAGACGCAGCTTGACCTTATGGATAAACGCCTTCTGGACATCATCCAGACAGGGTTTCCTCTCGTTCCCCGGCCTTATGCATCCCTTGGCCAACAGCTCGGCATTACCGAAGAAGAAGCCCTGAACCGCGTGCGCCGCATGAAGACGAACAAGGTAATCCGGCGCATCGGGGCCAATTTCCAGTCCGCAAAACTCGGCTTCCGCTCTACCCTTTGCGCCGCAAAGGTGCCCGAGACACAGCTCGACTCCTTTGTGGCCGAAGTCAATTCCCATCCCGGCGTGACCCATAATTACCTGCGTAACCATGCCTACAATATCTGGTTCACCCTGATCGGCCCTTCCTGGGAGGATGTTTGCGCCACACTGGAAGAAATCACGCGCCGCACCGGTATTGCGGTGCTCAATCTGCCGGCCGCCAGGCTGTATAAAATACGCGTGGATTTCCAAATGGAAGAATAAACTCCTGTGCGCTCCTCTTGCAAGGAGCGAACGCGACTCTTAACCTTTTCAGGAAAACGCCGAAAAGAGGGGAGAGCGCGCTGCTGAATTTTTCAGCAGCCCTGAGAAGCGCGAGCAGTCGCGGCTGTGCCGTGTTGCTGGCTGGCAGACTGGCCCGGAAGAGCGCTTCCCTTGGCCTCTTGGACGCGAATGTGTTTCAGGAAAGCAGGCAGTCACCCAGCGAGCGTTTTTCATCAGTTTGAAGACAGTACCCCGCAGCGGAATCTTATCGTCCCCGCTCCGGAAGGAGATACCATGCGAGCCCCCTTTTTGTGTCTGTTTCTGTGCCTCGCGACGCTACCCCGCCCTGCCGGGTTCGACGCCGCCCACGCTTCCGCCCCCACTCCCAAAGGGGCAACGCTTGCCGACCCCGGCGGCTATGTGAGATCGCCCGATTATGAAGGCCGCGTCACCACGCCCGAAGGCTCCTTCTCGGTATGGGAAAAAGACGAAAAAGAAATCTCGATTTTGTTGCCGGATATGGAAGGGAATTATCTGCTCCTTCCCGGAGGGCCGAAATTCGCGCCTGACCCGCGCTTTGTCGACGCCCAGGAACTCAAGCTCAAAGTACGTGAACTTGTCGATCAAATGCTGGACACCTGGCCCAACGACGCACTGAAAAATATCGTGGCTGTGCCGACTTCCTTTGTTTCACTGGACGACTTCAACCAGACATCCGGGTTCGGCCGTTATCTGGCTGAAGCCATGTTCTACGAATTCAATCAGCGCGGTGTTTCCGTCCGGGAGTACCGTTTCCCCGGCACGATTGAGACACGCCCCGAAGGGGGCGAATTCGCCCTTTCCCGCGCGCTGTCAAAAATACGGGTTCGGCAGGAATGGGCTGCTGTGGTTGTCGGCACCTATTATCGTGACAAAGATGCCCTGTTCGTCAACGCCCGTATGGTACGAGCCTCAGACGGCATGGTATTGCGCACAGGCCAGCTCGTGTTGCCCATGAACGACATGCTCAAGCGCATGAGCGCCCAGCCTCCTCTTCGCGCCGGAGGCCTGCGCATCAACCCCGGGAGGAAATAACCATGCGCCTGTTGCGAATTTTGCTTGTCCCCCTGCTTATGGGGCTGCTTCTGGCCGGATGTTCCTTTCATTCCACTCTTGTTGCGGAATCTGATGAAACCATGGATAATTGGGTATTGGCCCGCCGCTACCAGGCGGAATACCGCTACGAACTCGCCCGCCAGCACTTTGCCCTGGCTTTAGCGGCCGCACGCACGCCGAATGTCGTGGAAAGTCTGAAACATGAACTGGCGGCCGTGGATCTGCAAATTAAAACCTTGCGCTGAACGCGCACGTGAGGCCGCCATGCCTTTTTGCCGAATTCTGTCCTGTGTTGCCATGCTGCTGATGATGACCGTTGCGCCTGCCCGTGCAGGCCTGCTTGACGCGCTCCTTCCCGAAGAAGGCCCGACCATCGGCTTTGTGCCCAAAACCGCCGACAACATCGGCAAGCAGCTTGACGAACAGCTCATGCGCATTCTTACACCTTCGGAAATGACGCGTGACCAAATCTCCATCGCCTGCACCGTGCCCGTCCTGCTGAGCAACCTCAAACGCACCAGCCCGCTGGCCCGCCAGATGTCCGAGGAACTGGCCCGCTACTTCAAGCAATGCGGGTACAAGCTTGAGGAATTGCGCAAAGGCGATGAAGTGCTCATGACTCCCGAGCGGGGGGAATTTCTGCTCACCCGCGACACCAAAAAACTTGTTTCACGTGACGTGAATACCCACGCTGTTCTGGTGGGAACCTACACCGTCACCGAACGCAGTGTCCGGTTCAACATGCGCCTCATCCACACGCCTACGCGAGAAGTGCTGGCCGCAAGTTCAGGAACCGTGCCCCTCACGGAGGAGCTGCTGCCGCTGCTGCGCGACGCCTCCGACGCACAGCCTCTGGGGCCGACCGTAAGAACCAAACTCCCCCGCAACTGATTGCAGGGGACGGTCAGATAGCGCGCAAGCCCTGATTGAAACGTTTGGTTCAATTATGGCGAGATGCAGACATCAGGAAGCGCTTTAATCAGCGTTTCCTTAATATACCCTCCGCACGGAGCACAGCATGGCACTGAGCATAGGCATCGTCGGTCTGCCCAATGTGGGCAAGTCCACACTTTTCAACGCCCTGACCAAGGCGCAGAACGCAGAGGCCGCGAACTATCCCTTCTGCACCATTGAACCGAACAAGGCCACCGTACCGGTGCCGGATGCCCGCGTAGACGCCCTGACAGAACTGGTCAAACCCGCCAAAACCATTTATGCCACGGTGGATTTCATCGACATTGCCGGGCTGGTGCGCGGGGCAAGCAAGGGTGAAGGCCTGGGCAACCAGTTTCTGGCCAATATCCGCGAATGTGCGGCAATTGTGCAGGTCGTGCGTTGTTTTGAAGACGAAAACATCACCCATGTGGACGGCAGTGTCGATCCGCTGCGCGATGTGGAAACCATTGAAACTGAACTGCTGCTGGCCGATATCGAAAGCCTGACGAAACGTCTGGAACGTCTTCAGAAACAAGTCAAGGGGGACCGAGAGCTGGTCAAGGCTGTGAATGAATGTCAAAAATTACTCGCTCACCTGAACGAGGGCAAACCGGCCTCTTCCTATGAAGTCCCGGAACTCAACGAGCCTTTCCGCCAGACCTGGCGCGAGCTGGCCCTGCTCACGGCCAAACCCGTGATCTACTGCGCCAATGTGGACGAGGACGGCCTGACGGAAGATAATGCCCACGTTCAGGCCCTGCGCCGCCTCGCGGCCTCGCGGGGAGCCGAATCGGTAAAAATCTGCGCCCGGCTGGAAGAAGAACTTCAAGGCCTTTCCGACGCGGAACAAAAGGAAATGCTCGACTCCTACGGGATAAGCGAAAGCGGTCTGATCAGCGTCATCCGCACCGGCTACCACACACTGGGCCTGGCCAGCTATTTTACAGCAGGCCCCAAGGAAGTACGAGCCTGGACGTTCAAACAGGGCTGGAAGGGGCCGCAGGCCGCGGGAGTGATCCATACTGATTTCGAAAAGGGCTTCATCCGGGCTGAAGTTATCAGCTATGCGGACTACATGGAACACAAAAGCGAAGCGGCGTGCCGCGCCACCGGCACCCTGCGCGTGGAAGGCAAGGAATATGTCGTGCGCGACGGCGATATCATGCACTTCCTGTTCAACGTGTAGCGGAATTGTTCGATATGCCGAGCTTTCATATCATTTCCCGAAAACCGTGGATTATCCATTGCTACAACTTCGGAAATGTCTTTTCACCCGTAAAACAGCTCGCGCCATACCTGCTCAGGCCCGTTGAAGGAAGAATCCATTTTGTTCTGACACTGAACTGGTCAATTTTACCCAAACGTAAATTTGATGCTTTTAACCGGGCCTACCACCGGCACGCCGAAAAATATCCCTACCAGATTGTTACTGTACTGGCTAATGAGCCAAAAGAATTGGAAATCTTGCGTGCTCACAACATCCGTTCGGAGCTTTGCAATCAGAACGCGTTCCTGGATGAACGCCTTTATACGATTGTAAATAGAGGTAAGCGTTATAATGCAATCATAAATTCGCGTATGGCTCCATACAAACGTATAGAGCTTGTGCGTAATATTCGGGATTGTTGCCTTGTTACCTATTTCCTCGATCCACAAGATAGTAACTATGCAAAAACAATCCTTCCTCTGTCCGAAGAGGTAACTTGTGCCTGCCCCCATCTGCGTTTTCCCCAATTCGATGGAACGACATGGCACAGGTATGATATTAAACAGCTTTGCGACATCTACGCATCCAGCCGCTGCGGCCTCATCCTTTCTGCCGAAGAAGGAGCCTGCTTCGCTGCCGCGGAATATCTGCTGTGCGGCCTGCCCGTCGTAACCACACCCAGCAGAGGAGGACGTGAAGCGTTTTTCCATAAAGACTATGTCGTCTGGGCCGACCCCACACCGGAAAGTGTGGCTGAAGCCGTCAAAAAAGCCTGTGAACTGCCCATTTCCGCCCAAGAAATCCGAGAACGCACCATTGCCCACATGCAGAGAGTGCGAGGCTTGTACTGCGATATCCTGAACGCCATTGCCCGCGAAGAAGGCGTGGAACGGGATTTCCGCAAGGAATGGGACTCCTTCTTCATCAACAAAATGCACATAAATATGTCGGAAGCCGACGCAGTAGCCTGCCTGCATGAACAGGGGCTGAACGTCCACTATCCGATTTTGCACCGACTCCACAACGGACATAAAGTTTTCAAGGCATGGTTGAAGGGCCTGAAACAGACATGGAGAGAGAGAGAGAGAGAGAGAGAGAGAGCATAGGCGCATCTGACGCGCTCCTCCCTATGTTCCCGTATATCCTCCACCATAACAACAATGAACACATGCTGAAAGAGCCGCTTTTCAGAAGAGCGGCTCTTTCAGTGGTACATTATTCCGCATCCGCTTCAGGCGACGACGGCTCCACATGGATGCTGACTCTCCCCAACCCCGGCAGACGGCGGCGCAACTCCTCTTCCAGACGCGTTGCCCTGCGGTGCGCCTCGGCCACAGTAACATCCGCGTCTGTATGACAGCGGAAAGAAAGTTCCGTGCGGTTGCCCATCATCCATATCTCCTCGTCATAGGCCGGCCCCAATTCAGGGTGGCATGACATGGCCTCGCGCAGAACTTCCAAGACTCGCACGCGCCCGGTCGGCGCATCCGGCGCAGCCTGCGCCTCATTGCGCTCCGAAGGTTCAATGTGTGAAACAACATGTACGGCCCCGATCCTGCGGGCAAGGTCCCGTTCATACGCGGAGACTTTGGCGTGAGCCTCGCGCAGGCCCATGTCCGGCGGCAGCTCAATATGCACAAAGGCATGCAGACCGTCATTCAGCATGGTCAGGGCCAGAGCGTGGATGCCCAACCCGTGCAGTACCGCCAAGTGGTGCGCGGCCGCGTAAAGATCGCGCTGTTCCAACTTATCCGGTTCAAAATGCGTCACGGTTTCCGCACCCGGCAGAACCTGAGCCACAACTTCTTCCAGAATGTCGCTCATTTCATGCGCATCGTCCACACGCAATGTCGGCGGCACTGCCGCGACCAAATCCACAAAGTACCGCGCCCCGCTTTCCCGCACGCGAACCTGACGAATCTGAAAGGCAGGGGCCATGGCGGCCAGAGCCTCCTGTACACGCAGTGTTTCCGCCTCGGCTCCACCATCCATAAGCCCGGCCACGGATCGGCAAGCCATACGCCAGCTTACGCTCAGCACAATGGCCGCCACCCCAAGAGCCGCTACGGCATCGGCCCGGGTCAGAACGATATAGGCCGGGCTGTCCGGGTCCACAAAACGGGCTGCGACAACGCAGAGCAGGCCCCCCAATACCACGCCGGAAGACAGAATATCCGTGGAAAAATGCAACGCATCCGCTTCCAGCGCCTGTGATTTGTGCTCCCTTGCCACCCGGCGCAGCATGGCGGAGCGGCTGATATCAACGCCAAGAGAGATGATAATGACAGCGAAGGCCCACCAGCTCGGCTCCACTGGCCGGGCCTCAAACAGCAGACGTTCTACAGCTTCCCGGACAATCCAGATGCAGGTGATAAAAAGCAGCAGCGTCTCCGCCAGGGCGGAAAGATTCTCCACCTTGCCGTGCCCGAAGGGATGCCGCCTGTCCGCAGGCGCGGAAGCGATGCGTACCGCAAAAAAGGTGACGCCTGCCGCCACAAAGTCCAACAGGCTGTGCAACGCTTCGGAAAGCATGCCCAAACTGTTGGTGGAAATGCCCGCCACAAGCTTGAGCACGGTGAGCAATGCGGACCATACAACGCTGGATAACGCCGCCTTGCTCTTGGCCGCATTCGCCTCCTCCTCGACGCAAGGGCCGGAACATTCCGGCTCCGCAGCGCTCGGTGTGGCTGAGGAGCTATGATGTGTGGACGGTTGCGGAGGAGCCGCCAAATTTGACTTTTCAGTGGAATAGGACATGTAGCCTCCTCAGGAGCGACACTCTCAAGACAAATTGCGGTGGGGGCCGCATCCGACCCTCCACCACAGACACGCAAAAAATCTAGTTTTCAGCGCCCATGCCGTCAAGAAAAAGCGTTTTTCGACATTGAAAATCCGCTTCGCCAACATGATCGTGCACTGCTTGCGGAACCGGATTCGTTCCCGACGGTGCTGAAAGACTATTTGCCTTCTCTTGAAATCCCCTTATATAAAAAGCGATTCCCTGCGGTCTTGCGGAGCAGGGCCGTTCGCAGGCCGCGAAGAGAGAACATTTACTTTTCCCGTTGAATGAGCGAGTTGGCGTGCGCGTCCCGAAGAGGCAAAACCTTCTTTGAGTATGGAGCAGCTTTATCTCCGGGATAAGCAGCGATTCCATGACCTTGGCGCCGCGTTCATTCCTCTTTCCGACGACAACCTCCAATATGATATTCTTTTCTGGATAACAGCACCATGGCTCAGGAAGACGAATTCAGCTACCCTCTTGTCCCGATTGCGCACGCAAGAGAATTTCTTTCGACATTCGCGCAAACGGCTGTCCTCTCCGCTGCGGCAAAAGAACATATGCCGTACTTTCGCTTGCAGGGTATTGTGGAAACAAACAACTGGGGCGCAAAGGTTCTCCGCTGCCCGGATACAGGGGAAGCAATTTCCCTCGGGCATACGGAAAAACTGTTCAGCTGTGATGACGGCGTTCTCATAGAAGCCGCCGGTCGGCCTTTTATCGGTATGGCGAAAAAATCCGGCGGCTTGTTTATCAATTTTGATGTTGAAGACTGGCGCTATGTGGACGAGGAATATGCCTCTCATGCGTCGCAGTCATCGACATCCCTGGAATTTATCAAACATATTCTGAAAGAACAGAATATTAACGGGCATGGCCTGCAAAGCAGGAAGTTTCCCCAGTCTGTCCATACCATTTCCATCATTGTCAGCAAGTTTAACGGGAGCACGGCACTGAAGGATATCCTGGGCGATTTCAACAAGGAAGGCTATGAACTTGATATCCGGTATGTCGCCATTTCTTCCGCCCGTGAAATTTGCACCGCAATAGCAAAGGCCAGAGGGCAGGTTCTCGTCATCGCCCGCGGAGGAGGGCCGGAGGAAAGCCTGGAAGCCTTCAATAATATAAACGTACTGCGGGCGCTTAATGAAACAGACAAGTACCGCATTCTTGGTCTGGGCCATGCCACGGATGTCACTCTGGCTGACTTTTTCGCAGACACCCGCGCCCAAACGCCCACTGCCGCGGGGACGGCACTCAAACGGCTGTTGGGCGAGACAAAAGAGAAACAGCGGTTGAAAAAACTGCTTGAAGAAGCGAAAAGAGGAAAATCGGGAACGTCTTTCGGATTGCTCCTGGCCTTTCTGGCCATCGGCGTTCTTCTGGGAATATACCTGAGCCGTTATCTGTAGCCACTCCCTCAACCGGCGGACAGGGGCCGTGCGGCTTGCCCTTCCTGAAGGGGAACATTTCAAACTATAAAGGAGTGTTTGATGAGAACATTGAAAATACAAACCCGCATGCGGGAAGAGCTCGTGGACATCACGCCTCTCCTGCAGGACGCTGTACGCAGTTACGGCTGGACGGACGGATCCGCTCTGGTGTTCTGCGCGCATACGACCTGCGGCCTGACGATCAACGAGGGAGCGGACCCGGACGTAAAGCGGGATCTTATCCGCTTTTTCGGAGAAATAGCCCCCCGCGAACACGGCTGGGAACATGCGGAAGGCAACAGCGACGCGCATATCCGCAGCAGCCTTCTGGGCGTCTCGGCGTTTGTGCCCTTTGAAAAAGGAGAACTCCGCCTCGGCACATGGCAACGCGTTTATCTGTATGAAGGCGATGGCCCCCGCCTCCGGACTCTATGGCTGGC
>CAJTSU010000072.1:15386-17298 GCA_910579055.1 uncultured Mailhella sp.
GCGGCACACTCAATTTTCCTGCCCGCCGCACCCCGCCCCGGCATCCGCATCGTCACAGTCTCCGCTCACGACCCGATCTCGTCCGGCATGCTTGGCCCGGTACAGATTAAGATCCGCAATTTGAATATGTTCACGCAAAAAACGCGGTCCAAAGCCTTCCTCGCCTACCGGGGGCAGGGAGCAAACGCCGAAGCTGGCCGTAACGGGCACGACGGAATCCTCCCAAATGATCTGCATCGCGCGTACGCTGTCGCACAGACGCTGCGCGATTCTGCATGCGACATTGCGGGAAATTCCCGGCGTCAGAATGAGGAATTCCTCCCCTCCGTAGCGACAAACGACATCATCCGCACGCAGACTGTCCCGATACAGCCCGCTGACGCGGCGCAGCACTTCATCCCCGCACTGGTGGCCAAAGCTGTCATTAATATTCTTAAAATAGTCGATATCGCTTATGATCAGGGCGGACATCTTTTCCCTGTACGCCTCACTGGACAGCAGCCGCGCCATGAGTTCCTGAAACGCAGCCCGGTTATAAAGCCCCGTCAGAGGATCATGAGCGGACAAATCCTTATAGCGGGCAGCGATATTCTCCTTCTCCTCCAATGTTTCCTTCAGGCGTTCCGCCATGCAGTTGAACGCCTCGGAAAACTGGCCGAGAAAATTTACCCTGACGTCAAGATCTCCGGCGGCTATGCGCTGAGCCTGCCATGTCAGATGGCGCAAATTGGCCTGAAGAGCCTTCAGCGCCCCGATGATCAGGCCCCCTTGCCGTGTCTTGTACCCCAGCTCGCCTCTGGACAGAGCAAGAGAAAATTCCCGCAGTACACCGATTTCTTCCAGAAGCGTGTCAAGCCCCTCCACTTCACGCAGAAGGCCTTCATCCCTCGGGGCAGAATGCGGCAGATGCAGAGCTTCCTCCACCGCGCGCACGACCCTGCCGGCCAAATCGGCAGCAGGCGACAGTTCTTTCCGTTCCGCGCTTCCCGGCTGAAATTCTCCTTTCATTTCAGGCTTCCTTGCTTAAGCGGTTTCTCCTGTAAGCGCGGCCTCGAAACGGCATGTCCGGTCCCCGGTACACCAGCAGTCCACTTCCTTTACCTGAAAAGGACGGCCGGTCTGAAATTCAAGAAGGCTGGCGATGAATCCCTCGTCATAGTTGCACACGGCATGCCCCACTTCCGGCAGACCGGAACAGTCCAGATCCTCCGCCACGGTCAACACGAACCGCGCGGTGTCTTTTTCCATCTCCTCGATGCGCAGCACGCCGATTTTCAGCTCAATCAGCAGGTCCTCAACCTTTTTCACGAATTCGCTCAGTGACTCGCAGCGCCCCACAAACTTTTCGCAAAGCTCCGTCCCCGCGAGAAAGCCTGCCCGATACAGAAGGCGATCCGCCTCTTCCGTGCCGTAGCTCTGCTCCAGAACATCACGCAAGGTATACTGGAACAGGCGGTAGACTTCTATTCTCGTCATATTGCCCAGATTCGGGCGGCCCTGAGCTGTATCGCCGATAAAATCCCAGCTGAATTTATACTGCCTCTCAGCGACCACGGTACTCCCCTTTCTGCGAACGCTGTCATCATCCAGATTTTCCATGTCTCAATCCACAATCCCCCTACCCGCCGGCTGACTTGCCAGCCGACGGATAGGGGGCGAAATCGCTTCGCCGAAAAACATGGTTCCGGCGAGCGAACACGGCTACGCGCCGCACCGGGCTTGCGCCCGACGCCTGTTACTCCGAAACATTTCATGTTGTGGAGCAACAGGATGTTAAAGAAGTTGTATTTACAGTTATGCTGACCAAAGACTATTAATTTTAGCCTGAATTTTAACAAAACACAAGAATTATTCCTATTTCGCTCTGTTGTAGAATTGTGTTGAAATTATCCTTGACCGCCGGAGGCGCGAG
>CAJTSU010000073.1 GCA_910579055.1 uncultured Mailhella sp.
TGCAGTGTACCAGTTTTGCTAAACATTGTTTAGTAAAAATTTGGAAGATCAGTAGACCAGGTATTTTCCAACTCTTGCAAAAAATTGGCTGAATTATTTAACGTGGCTTCATCTAACACTATTAAGTCGCCAAGGGCTGATATAGCATTTAATTTTTGTTGTAATGGCCTAATCTTATTCATTAATTCATCAGGTGCAACACCATCCATAACTTTGTAGTTAAATTCATCAAAGATCCTATCAATTTCTTTTTCTATACTATTTTTTAATATTTTATTTTCAGGTAAAATCTCTGATCCATATTCAATATGAATATTTTTATTCACTGGAAAATCTGGTTCAGAATGCCACATATTGAAAAATGTAATAAGTTTTGCTTCTAGTTGAGCGTCATTTATATTATTCTTTTGCGTGTTGGCATTTTTATAAGCAGCTCTTGCTGCATCTGAAATGGATACAGTATCAATATGACTATTAGTTGTTGCTGTGGAATTTCTATAGTGCATATGTGGTGAAGAAATATCAAAAATACTATTAAGTGTATAGCTACTCGAAATCTGCATAGAATTCTCCGAATGGGAAAAGTTTTCCTTGTAATACTTTTATTGCAAACTTTATGCCACGGACTAATTATAAAATTTTGTCAATAAATTCAAAATATATACTATCATTTTTACGATAGGCTTTGTCATAGAAGCGTGTTGGTAGCGTTGCGCGGAGCGTATGGTTTTGCTCTGGCACAGGCGGCAATATTCATTGTCGTAAAGTCAGCCCGTGTTCCACACGGGCGAAAGGCATGTATCCACTCGTGAAGCAGCGCTGCACTCAGCTCCGCTCATAAAATATTTCAAGGTGTCCCCAAAAGCCCGCAAAGCCTTGAGCCAAACGGATTTTCTGCTTTTTTGATGTCTTTATATGTCCAGGCGGATGCGTTGACATCCCCTACTTCTGGAGCAACGATAGGGCAACAAGAAATTGCCCGCAGGAGTTGGCCCAGCGGCGGCAAATAGTGGTGTCTCAACGCTCAAATCAACGACGTTGAAAAACGCATCTGTCTTGGAATCTACCCAGATCGCTGGCGACGTAATTTTTAAGGAGTAAGGCATGAACAGACTTTTGCTCATTGTCGACCCTCAAATAGACTTCATTAATGGTTCTCTGCCCGTACCTGGAGCGGGGGCAGCAATGGATGACCTGGCCGCCTATGTTGTCGCGCATGACGGCCAATATGCAGCCAAGGTAGTTACCTGCGATTTTCATCCTCATAATCATTGCTCATTCAGCATAAATGGTGGTCAATGGCCTGAGCATTGCGTTGCACACAGTATCGGAGCAGCTATCTGGCCTGTACTTCTCAAGTCGCTCTATTCTACCAGCGGAAGGGTAGATATAATCTGTAAGGGGCAATGCCCTGAGGTTGAGGAAGACTCTCTATTTCAAAATAGAGAGTCAAGCAAACGTATCGAATCCATTGTATCAGAAATGTTTATAGAAGGTATAGATATCTGTGGTCTTGCCGGGGACATATGTGTCCTCCATACCCTTCGAGATGGAGTAAAGATATTCGGCTCTGAGAAATTCCATGTCCTCCAGCAGTTCTCCCCTTCCATCGACGGAGGAGACATTTTAAACCAGTATGTACAAAGGTTGCTGTCATGCGCCAGATAATAGAACATTTTACGGATGATGACCTTTACAAATTCACCATGTGCTGCGCGGTGATAGATAACTTTCCCCGGGCACAAGTAAAATATACCTTCCGCGATAGAAATGACACCGTCTACCCGGCCGGGTTTGCCGACGAACTTCATCGGCAGATACAGGCATTGGAGACAGTGGTCATCAGTAATGATGAAATTGACTTCATGAAAAGGCGTTGCCCGTATATTCCCTTTTGGTTTTACAGTTTCCTCAAAGGCTTTCGCTATGATGCCGGAACCATCACCGTGCGGCAGGACGACATGGGGCATCTGGAATTGGGCATTCAGGGGTGTTGGACCAATACCATTCTTCTGGAAGTGAAAATTTTAGCTATCATCTCCGAACTTTACTATATGATGACCGGGCAGAACGCCACTTTTGATATGGAAAAGTTCGGTAGGAATTCTCATGCCAAGGCAGAGCGACTCATCCGTGGAGGATGTCGTTTCAGCGATTTCGGCACGAGACGTCGTGCCTCTTTTGCGGCTCAGGATACGGCCATTGCCGCTATGACATTCTGTCAGAACAACGTGCCCGGACCAGGCCGCTTCATCGGCTCCAGCAATGTGTATCTGTCAATGAAATACGATTTGCTGCCCATCGGTACAATGGCGCACGAGTTCATTGCAGCCATAGGCGGCATGTACGGCCCGCAGATGGCAAATCATCTGGCCATGAAGGCCTGGTCGTCCACATACAGGGGTGCTCTCGGCACATTTCTCTATGATACCTACGGCTGGGATATTTTCAGCCTGAATTTTTCGGAGGATTATGCCAATATGTTTCGCGGGCTTCGTGTAGATAGTGGCGACAATGCCCAAGAGCTGGAAAGGATCGTGAACAAGTATCATTCTCTGGGTATTGACCCGGCCACAAAACAGGTAGTTTTCAGCAATGCGTTAACTACTGACGACGCACTGACAATTCAGAAGCTCGCGCAGGGGAAATGTCTCCCTTCCTTCGGCATCGGGACACACTTCACGAATGATTTTGAAGGAGTGCCTCCTATGAACATCGTCATTAAGCTGGTGGCGGCAAAGATTACCGAATCTTGGCCGTTCTTCAATGAAACATGCAAACTGAGCGAAGACTTTGACAAGAATATCGGCAATCCTGCCGTCATTAGACGATTCAGAGAAGCCTTGCATATTGTCTGACAGAGAATCATCTTTCGCTTTTCGGTTCTTTCGTCATTCCAGCTTTAGCGACTATGTCCGTGGCAAAACTGTGCATCATATCCCGGTCTGCCTTTGAAGATAGGCATCCAGCGCGTCCTCACAAATCAAGCTGACTGAATGTTTCTGTTAGATGTCCTGCCGTGTCTCACCGGTACCCCTTCGATTTTGTTCGGAAATCTGCACTATTTCGGCCCAGGCGAGTTCAACGAGTTTTTCTGAAGGAATTTCAAAAATTATACGATGTTCCATCCTGAAGCTCAAAAGAGTTACGTGGTCATCGAATGACAAACGACCGGCCTGTTGTTAACTTTTTTATCAGATCGGGAGAGTAGGGAGCCCACAAAAGATTGTGTGATATCGGCTTATTTGTCACATGTGGAGCGCCTTGAACGTTGAAAGCAAGCCTTTTCCTCTTTCTTCCCCTCCTGTGCCGCTTGAGATAGACAAAGCGATGTGCCCCCTTAGGCTTTCCAAGTTTCAGCCTGAGGGGGCACATCACTTTATGAATGATTCCGACTATTGGAACATCAGATAAAAGACCGCATACCTCAGGCTTTTGAGAGCATACGTTTTTCATATTCCTGTTGCAGGCTTTGCATCAGGTCATGCACCGAGCGAATGGCATCCACCCGTGCGACGTTTGCCCCACAGAAGGCAAAGCCCCGCTCAAGGTTGCCCTTCATGGCGTTGATCAACGCTGCCGCGATACAATACGGGGTTTTTTCCTGTTCACAGGTCTTTACACAGTGGAAAACGCACTTGAAAGGTTTCTTCGCTCCTTCACGCGCGGCTTCAATAAAGTTATTGACCAACGCCCGTCCCGGCATGCCTACAGGGCTTTTAATGATGGTGACGTCTTCATCCTTGGCTTGGACGTAGGCATCTTTGAAACGGTCGTCGGCATCACATTCATATGTGGCGACAAAGCGTGTTCCCATCTGAACGCCAGAAGCGCCAAGCTCCATGAATTTGGCAATGTCTTCTCCGCTGTAAACGCCGCCCGCCGCAATGACAGGGATAGCCCCGCCCTTTTTGTCTTCAAGCGGTTTAACAGCTTCGACAACTTCAGGAATAAGCTTTTCCAGGCTATACTTGGGATCTGTCAGATGTTCCAGAGCAAAACCGAGATGCCCGCCCGCCTTGGGGCCTTCCACAATAAAGGCGTCCGGCAGATAACCGTATTTTTGCAGCCATTTGCGGGCGATGATGGTCGCCGCGCGCGCGGAAGAGACGATAGGGACAAGTTTTGTTCTGAACTGTTCTTTTTTCTCTTCACAAACATCAGACAGGATTTTGGGCAAATCCATGGGCAGGCCTGCGCCAGAAAAAATAACATCCGCTTTTTCTTCTATAGCAGTGCGGGCCAGCTCGGTAAACGTGGTCAACGCCACCATGATATTAACGCCGATGATTCCGTCTGTGGCGGCGCGAGCTTTGCGTAATTCGGCAGCCAGAGCCCGTTTGTTGGCCTCTATGGGGTTTCGTGCGACATCAGGTTCTTTCATGCCGATCATGGCGCCGGCAATGACGCCTATACCGCCTTCTTTCGCCACAGCGGACGCAAGGCGGGAGAGAGAAATGCCCACGCCCATTCCGCCCTGTACAATGGGCATTTTAGCGCAAAGATCACCAATGTTCAAAGTAGGGAACGACATATTGTCTAACCTTCCCGGGGCGTTCCCCGGATATGAGGCCGGCACAGATTCCCGCGTGCCGGGCTGCGTATAGTGCGGGAACGCCGGAAATTTAACAAGGGAATCTATAAAACACCAGAAAAAAATGAGCCCTTTGGGGGAGATATGATTAAATAACCGTTTAAAATTTCAATAAAAGCAAGTCAATACAAGATATTATGTGATATCTTCTCGTACACAAATTTACAGCCTATGATTCTATAATAGAGCCAAGCTCATTTACTCATCTTATCGAAATAACCGCTCAATGTTTTTAAATGACGAACGTTTAACAGGCGCAAGGAGGGCGTTTTAGTGAACACGAGGCGGCATTCCTCCAAAAACGCTGCGCTTCGGGTAACACAGTTTTTTTCTCGGATATGTATTTCCACATCTGCCCCGGAAGGCGTCAGCGCCAGGATTCTTACCCGAAAATCCGGATCATCTCCACAAGACAGGCCGGCATTTCGGCTGTATGTATTCAGCAATGCGGCCAGTTGTTCTTCTGCCTCGGCCAGCGCGTGCAGAAGGTAAGCATCGGCACACACACCGTAAGGAAAGCGGGTCAACAGGCAAGGCCGTGCTTTTTGCCACGGCATATCCATGCCGATCTCAGCTCCAACCCGCCGGATATCATGCTTTTTGAATCCGGATGTTTCCAGAGGGGAATGGATGCCGAGTTCCCGCAGGGCCATACGCCCGGGGCGATACCCCGTGGTATCGGAAGCATGGGTACCGTCGCACAGGGGGAGGGCGCCAGAGGCGCACAGCAATGCTTTAAACAAGAGTTTCTTGCAAAAATAACAGCGGAGTTTATGGTTTGTTACAACCCGTTCATCTTCCAACGGATCGACAAAAAGATTGATCAGAGGCAGAGTATGCACGGCGGCCCAGCTTTGGGCAAAAGCGCTTTCCTGTGGGGTCACGTGCGGGCCGCGCACGTGAAGCAGCGTTACGGAATAACCGAGTCGTTGTGCGGCAAAAGCCAGAAAACGGCTGTCCAGTCCTCCGGAAAAGGCGATGGCCAGCCCTCTTTTTGCCCTTCTTTCACCTGACGAAGTGGAACAGCCGGCGCGCAACACGTCATCTAAATCCTTAAGCTGCGCAGGTGCATACTTGAGCGGGTCAGGACTCAACGTTACTGCTCCTGTCATTTACGGAAAAGAAGTTTTTGCAGAGTCATGACCGTGTCCACTCCGTTTCTGCCCGAATTTGCCTTGTCAGAGCCCGGATGAAAGATGGGAGCATACCCGAGGCGTTTGGCCTGCAGCAGGCGTACATCATGTCCGGAAACAGGGCGGATTTGCCCGTTGAGATCCACTTCCCCCCAGAACACGGCGCGTTCCGGCAGAGGAATGTCATACAGGGAAGAGAGCAGGGCGGCCACCAGAGCAAGATCCAGTGCCGGTTCCTGAAGCCTCATCCCGCCGCCGACCTTGGCGAAAATATCGTATTGGGCGAAATTCAGGCGCAATCTTTTTTCCAATACGGCAAGAAGCAAGTGCAAACGGTTCACGTCAAAACCAAGGCCGGTCCGGCGAGGAATGCTCAGGTAACTTTTGGTCGCCAGAGCCTGCATTTCCACAGCAAAGGGACGTTGCCCTTCCACCGCCATAACCACGGCAGTACCGCTGAGGCCGGCGTCACGCGCGCCGAGAAAATACGTAGACGGATCTTCCACCACCCGCAGACCCTGCTGCTCCATCTGGAACACCAATAATTCCTGGTTGGGGCCGAAACGGTTCTTCAGCACTCGTAGCATCCGGAACATTTCGCGCCGTTCCCCTTCCAGGGAGATCACCGTATCCACCAGATGCTCGAGCAGGCGGGGACCGGCCAGCGTGCCGTCCTTGGTGACATGGCCCACAAGCAGCAGGGTCGTGTTGGATTTTTTGCAGCGCTCTACCAGTTCCGTTGCCACGGCTCGTACCTGGCTGACATTGCCCGGCAGGCCCTCGGCTTCATCCGATGCCAGCGTCTGAACAGAGTCCACAATCAGCAGGGCGGGCGCGCGGTCTTCTTCAAAAAGGGGGAAAATATCCTGCACCCTGCTGGTAGAAAGCGCCAGCAGATTGTCGTGCAGAACACCAAGCCGTTCCGCCCGGCTCCGGATTTGCGGAAGCGATTCTTCTCCGCTGGCGTACAGCGTTACCCGTCCATTGCGCGCAACCGAACCCGCAACCTGCAGAAGCAGGGTAGATTTGCCTATGCCGGGTTCTCCTCCTACCAGGATAGCCGCTCCGGGAACAAAACCCTTGCCGAGCACGCGATCCAATGCCTCCAATCCCGTTCCGTACGGTGTATGCCCTTCGTCACTGACGCGCCCGAGCGGTTGCGCTCTGGCGCTTCTTCTGGGGACGGAGTGCCGCGCGCTCGAAGAGGAGGCGGAAACAAGTTCCGCCTCCAGCGTGTTCCAGGCATGGCAGGTCGGGCACTGGCCCCGCCATTGCGGCGTTTGCGCTCCGCACTGGCGGCAGCGGTAGACTTCTCTGCTTTTGACCATATGATAACCTTACAGTATCTACTCGCAACTTTTGGGGCCGCTGACGTTATTGCATCGACAGCTCCTCAAATCATCCTCCGCACGAGCCCAAGGAGCAACGGCTTATCCCTGTTTTTTATCGAACAGCTCTATACGGCGCAAGTGGCGGCCGCCTTCAAAATCTGTATCCAGAAAAACGGCTGCGAGGTCAGCAGCCAGACCAGGGCCAGTCACACGCTCGCCGAGGCAAAGCACATTTGCGTTGTTGTGCGCCCGGCAAGCCCGAGCATGAAATTCACAGGTAGCCAGCGCTGCGCGGATACCCGGTACGCGGTTGGCTGCTATACTCATGCCGATACCCGTACCGCAAATAAGAATACCAAACGCGGCTTCGTTCTTTTTCAGTGCATCGGCAACGGCGAAAGCGCTCTTCGGGTAATCGCAGCTTGTGGCGTCCGCCGGGCCGAGGTCATGAACCTCATGCCCTTGTTCGATCAGATAGTTTACCAGGAATTGCTTGAGTGAGAACCCGGCATGATCAGAGGCAATATATACGGTTTTCATCTTTTCTCCTGTGCAATGAGAAGCAGGGGACAATGCCCGTTTAAAATTAAGGAAGCGCATTCGCGACTTCCTTTCGGAAAATGATAACGACTGGCTTAGATCCCGGACACGAATTGAACGTTTGCGGGCAAGGTTAATTCGAGATCCTTTTCAGGAAAACCTTCTTTAATTTGCCTGGTCTTGATTAACAGGATCAGACGATATTCCTCATCATTCATCCGTGTTTGCCTCGTTCCGTCTATCCGCCGAGGCAGAGCGTCCTCTCCGTAACGTATCCTGATATCCCATGCGCGGGGAATCTGCCAGCGGACGGGAAGATTATGTCCGTCAAGTTCCAGCATTATCTGCGGCATGCGGGGGGAGTCCGTGCCGATCTCCAGTTCTATGTTGCCGCTCTCCAGACTGCGGGAAGACAGGACGCGGGGATGGTTGAGTGCGGCGGAGAAATCCCCCTGAATAACAGAGTACAGTTCGTGCAGTGAAAGAGGCAGATCCAGCCCGATACGCCGGAGGATGCCGTCCGGAGCGTCTGTGCCGCGCAATGCCCGGTTATCGCCAGGCAGGTACAGGAGCAGCTCGTCGTCTGTCAGGCGTGCTTTGGCCAGGGTATTGCCCATGCCAGCCTGAATATCGAAGCGTAAATGAGCGGCATCGTTGCCCCACAGCAGCCAGGTGACTCTGTGCGTATTGCCGGATTCGCCGAAACGCAGGCTGCCCTCCGCGAGGGAAGGGCCTTCCTGTCCGCGCTGGGCCAGAAAGGCATTCCAGCGTTCCTGACTGTTCTGCATACCGCTTGGCATGCCGTTGGGCTGAAGCGGCGCACAGGCAGCGAGGGAAAGCAGCAGAACGCATGCCAAGGCACGAGAAAATCTCATTGCAGGTTCTCCAGTTTTTTTCGGATGACGTCAGGTTCTTTGGGCCGCAGTTCAAGTGCGCGTTCCCATCCCTGGCGGGCGTTGTCGCTCCGCCCGTAGGCCCGGGCGATGTCTCCATAATGCTCCCACATGGTAGGATCCTGATTGGTGGACGCGGACATATGTTTTACGGCTTCTCGGATGAGTTCCCAGGCCTTGGAGTAGTCGCCCGCCTGGTAATAGGCCCAGGCAAGGGAATCGAGCATATAGTCTGTACCCGGAGACAATTCGACAGCGCGGGTCAACAGCTTGAGCGCGCGAGGCAGATCCCGGTTTTCTTCAGCAAGGGTATAGCCAATGTAGTTGAGCACGGCGGCATTATCCGGATTGGCGCGGAGAAGTTCTTCCATCAGGCGCATGGCCTCATCCCGCTTTCCTGCCATATCCTTAAGAAATGCACGCTGAAAGGCGAGATCAGCATCGCTGGGCCAATCGTGAAGGGCTTTCTCCGCAACTCGCCCAGCCTCTTCATAGCGCTTCTGTCGTCCCAGCAAATCAATGGCGAAAAAAACAAAATCCTTGTCAGACGGAAAAATTTCTCGGCCTTTGCGGATAACATCCAACGCCTGATCAACATTGCCGTTTTCATACAGAACCTGAGCGCGCAATTTGAGAGCACGATCATAATAGCGGTTTGAAGGTGATATCCGTTCCAGAAGCTCCAAGGTGCGCACGGCATCCCGGTGCCCTTCATACGCAACGGCGGCTTGATAGAACAGCAGTTCTTCCGGCGCGTCCGGCCGTTCTGCCAGCGTGGCGAGCAGATTTTCCGCAAGGTCAAAGCGCCCTTCGTCAAGAAACAGCGCGGACGCGGTGAGTATGAAACTCATGGAGTCCGGCATACTGGAAGCCAGCTCAAAGGCACGATCCGGATTACCTTCCTTGAGAGATAAGGCGACAAGACGCGTGAGAATATCCTGATTCCCTTCGTCAAATGTCATCAGTTTTTCATAAAGTTTACGGGCTGCGGCATGGTGGTTCAGCTGTTCCTCAATGGATGCAAGTTCAAGCATTGCTTCAAGAAAATCCGGAGATTTCTGCAAGGCACGGCGTAACAACCGGGCGGCCTGATCAGGGCGATTCAGCGAACGACATGCCTGCGCCTCGTAATATAGAACAGCGGGAGTGCGCATGCTTTCGGGCAATCTCTCCAGCTCTTTTAATGCCTCGCTGTTTGCACCGGTTTTGAGATACAGCAGGGCAAGATCCAGGCGAGCCTGCACATCATGGGGATGTTTTTTCACATAATCCCGCACAAAACTTCGCGCCTCTTCCGTTTTTCCCAGTTCAAGCAGGGCGTCAGCCAGCATGGTGCGCAACACGGCATCTTCCGGGGCAAGAGGTATGGCGCGCTCCAACAGGCTTTGAGCTTCAACCGCATGCTTGCTGTTGAGCAGCCAGGCTGCGGCATCTCCTACAGGGCGCATATCTCCACGCAGACGAAGCAGCGTTTCGCCGGCTTCCATGATGTTGTCCAATTCTCCTCTTTGCATAGCCTGTTCAATTTGAAGGTAGGCAAAGCTGAGTTGGGAATTTTCAGAAAGTGTGAACGGCGATTTTGCGGCATCGAAACGCACGTCTTGTTGCGCCAGGCAACCGGAAAGATACAGCGGCAGGCAAAGAAGGCAGCCTGAAACAAGATAATGGCACTTCAACATCAATACTTCCCCGGCGCAGGCGGTCAGGCCTGCGGGTTTATCCAGTCTTCGGAAAAATCCTTGATTTCTTCGCCCAGATGCGTGCGCAGTTTGGCCAGAAGCCGAGCCTCCAGCTGACGTATACGCTCTCTGGTCACATGGTAACGTTCGCCGATTTCCCGCAGAGTGACCGGATCATCAGTCAGCAGCCTGTGCTCAAGAATGTAGGCTTCCTTTTCGGAAAGTTGAGGAAGGATATCCCGAATGCCGTCCTGCACCAGTCTGGCCACTTCAGAATCTCCATAGCTGTCCTCAATGCCGGGACCAAGAGCGGGTAAAAAGTCCATGCGCGTAGCACTGCCGTTTTCATCGCTCACGGGCAGATCCAGTGAAACGTCGCCCGCATCAAGGCGTTGCTGCATTTCAACAATCTGTTCTTCTGTAACTCCCATCCGTTCGGACAAAACACTCGCACTGGGGTCAAAACCCTGTGCAATGAGTTTTTGCCGTTCTTTGTTCAAGTTATAGAATAGCTTGCGTTGCGCCTGGGTGGTTCCGATTTTCACCATGCGCCAGTTGTCCATAATGAATTTAAGGATGTAGGCGCGAATCCAGAACGTCGCATAGTAGGAAAACTTGATGCCCTTGTCGGGATCGAATTTGTTTACCGCACGCATCAGGCCGACATTACCCTCTTGAATAAGGTCAAGGACGTTTTGCATCCAGCGCCGCTGGAAGTCCATCGCTATTTTCACGACCAAACGCAAGTGGGATGAAATAATCCGGAAAGCGGCGTCACTGTCGCCGGTGTCGCGTACGCGGCGGGTCAGTTCAATTTCTTCATCCGGAGCAAGCAAGGGAAAACGGCTTACCTCCCGGAGGTAGAGCTGAAGGTTGTCGCGTGTGGCCAGACTGGGCAGTCTGGGAGAGGAGGGGGCGGGCAGGTCTGCATCTTCGCCTGGAGGCAGAAGATCAATGATCGGGGAGGAATCCAGCATTCCTCCTTCCAGATCTCGCCGATCCAGAACGGCCAGCAGATCATCTTCGTCATCCGAGGGCAATATTTCAGGGTCGGCGAATTCGACCTCTTCTCCGTCTTCATCTGGATCGCCGTTCAGGGCGTCAGTGTGTTCCTGATACTGTTTTTCTGCGGTACTATCATCCGGGCGATAATGTTTCGGACGGAAAATTTTTCCTTCCGATTTGCGCTGGGCGTCAGACAGCCCGGAATCCTCTTCCTGGACTTCCTGCAAGATACCGTCGCCTTCCTGCACTTTTTTTGCAACACGGCGGCGAGCTCTTGAACCGGCCGTTTTCCTTTCGGAAATGTCCCGCTCTTGTTGCTTGTCGGCGTTGATTTTTTTCATAGCATACCCAAAGCTGAGGCGTTGCGCCAAAATGGCCGTACGCCGTCTTTTCGAATTGCATGCTATAGATTATGGTTGGCCTTTTCAACGATTTTCAGTACACATGGCGAAGACGAAAAGCATAGGGAGAATGAAAATGCCCAGACTTCGCGAATTATTACACCTTGGACGCCCTTTGTTCATTGATGGGGCTACAGGTACGATGCTTCAAGCGCTCGGTATGCCTGCCGGCGTGAACCCGGCACAGTTTTGTCTGGCGCGCCCCGATATCGTGCGTTCCATGCACGCGGCCTATGCCGAAGCGGGAGCGGATATTCTCCTTACTCCTACCTTCGGCGGCAATGCCTGCAAGCTTCCATCGGATATCGACGCCGAATTTTTCAACAGGAGCATGGCGGAAAACGCAAAACTCTTTGCCCGCGAAATGTCTGTCCGGATGGGTCGGGAACTTTTTATCGCAGGAGATATGGGGCCGACCGGACATTTTGTCAGCCCTCTGGGGGACCTGCCTCCAGAAGAGCTGCTTGAAATTTTCCGGCGGCAAGTTCGTGGACTGGCTGCCGGGGGCGTTGATCTCATTTTTATCGAGACACAGTTTGATCTTGCCGAAGCCCGTCTTGCGGTTGCGGCTACCCATATGGAATGCGATCTGCCGGTCTTCATTTCCATGACCTTTGAAGACGGCGTCAGCCTGACAGGCTCGACTCCTGAAATTTTTGCCGCGACCATGGAAAATATGGGCGCAGACGCCGTAGGCGTTAATTGTGGAGCCGGGCCGGAAGCCATGCTGCTGGTGGCCGAACGCATGCGCAAGGCCTGTTCATTGCCTGTTTTTGCCGAACCCAATGCCGGACTGCCCGAACTTGTCAATGGAGAAACAGTATTTCGTCTTGCTCCAGAGCCTTTCGCCGAAAAAACCGCACGTTTTGCTGCGTGTGGCATCCATGTACTTGGAGGTTGCTGCGGAACAACGCCCGAACATATCCGCTTATTACGGGAAAAGGTTCTGGCGCAGGAAGCCTCTTACTCTGGACGCTCCACGTTCGGCGGGCTCTCTTTAACTTCACGCTCTTCTCTGGTACGCATCGGCGCGGATATGCCGGTAACACTGATCGGCGAACGGGTGAACCCCACGGGAAAGAAAGCCCTCAGCGCGGAGTTTCAGGCGGGGAGTTTCGATCTTGCTCTGCGTTACGCCGCAGAACAGGTTGAAGCCGGAACAAAAGTGCTTGACGTGAATGTGGGCGCGCCTGGTGTGGATGAAGTACATTTTCTGCCTGCCTTGGCGCAACAACTTGTCGCGCAATTTACCACGCCGCTCTGTCTGGATTCTTCCAACCCTGCCGCTCTTGTTGCCGCGCTGCCTTGGCATCCTGGGTCGGCACTGCTGAATTCCATCAATGGTGAACCAGGCAAAATGGAGATGCTTGGCCCCTTGTGCCGCACCTGGGGAGCCCCTTTCATACTCCTGCCGCTTCAAGGCAAGCATCTGCCGTCCAGTGCATCCGAACGTATCGCCATTATTGAAGCTCTGTTGAAGCAGGCAGAGGCCATGCATATCCCGCGTCGTCTGATCATGGTGGACGTTCTCGCTCTCACCGCCGCTTCAGATTCCAGTGCGCCGTGCGAATGTCTGGAAACAGTGCGCTGGTGTACGCGGAATGGACTCCCGACCACCATGGGCCTGTCCAATATTTCCTTCGGTCTGCCTGCACGGGAACTTGTCAACGCCGGATTTCTGCAAATGGCAGCCGGAGCGGGGCTTTCCTGCTGTATCGGCAACCCCGGCAACATTACGCTGCGCGAGGCTCTTGATACAGCGAACCTGTTATTGGGCAGAGATCCTCAGGCAGGACATTTTATTTCCATGTACTCCAGCTGGAAGCGGAATGCGGAATCAGACGGCACCATTCGGAAAAAGACAGGAGAGACAGAGACTCTGACGCTGGAAGAAGCTGTTATCCGTGGCAAAAAAGAAGATGTGGTCGGCTTGGTGGAACAGGAGCTTGCAAAGGGAGCAGACCCTTTTGCACTGGTCAAAGAGAGATTGATCCCCGCAATTTCTGAAGTGGGGGCGCGCTATGAGCGCAAAGAGTATTTTTTGCCGCAGCTCCTGCGTTCAGCGGAAACCATGCAGACTGCCTTTGCCCGGGTCAAGCCGCTGCTGGAAAAGGAAAGCAGCGCAGAGAAGCGCCCTGTCGTGGTGTTGGCCACGGTAGAAGGAGATATTCACGATATCGGCAAGAATATCGTTGCCCTGATGCTGGGCAATCATGGATATGACATTGTGGATCTGGGCAAGGACGTCAAAGCTGAAACCATCCTCGAGGCTGCTGTGACCAGCAAAGCGAGCCTGATTGGCCTTTCCGCTCTGATGACGACTACCATGCCCCGCATGGAAGACACGGTCAAACTGGTGAAAAGACGTGGGCTGTCCTGCAAGATTATGGTAGGAGGAGCCGTTGTGACGCGGGAATATGCCGAATCCATCGGTGCGGACGGATATGCCGCTGACGCCGTGGAAGCAGTGAGGCTTGCTGCCAAACTTGTTTCTTGTCGCTAATGCGTCCCGCATGAAAACACTGATTTATTCTGTGAACAACTCAACTCCATCCCAAAGAGGCCTTTGCCTCTTTGAAAAATGCACACCGACTCGTTCATTTAACGGGGAAAATAAATTTCTCCCATTGCGAAGTCGAGTAAAGCGGAACTCTGTCGCGAAGACGGCGTAGCTGTATTAAACTGCTCTATGAGGTAATCATGAAAAAAATAGTTTTCGTCTTGCTGTTCAGCCTGATATTTCCCTTCATGACGCAAGCTGCGACACCTGCGATAACAACATCGCAGCTGCTGGATATCATCGCGGCGAATAAGGGAAAAATCGTTATGGTCAACTTTTTTGCCGCTTTTTGCCCGCCGTGCAAGCGCGAAATTCCAGGGCTGAAACGTATTCGGGCAGATCTTTCTCCGGACGATTTTTTTATCATCGGTATTGCTGTTGACAATGATCTCCAGGAAATGGAAACTTTCGTAGAAAACACCAGGTTCAATTATCCTGTCTACTACGGCGGAGAAGAGGTGGGATTTGCCTTTAGGGTCAGCAGCATTCCGCACAATATTATTTATGATCGGAATGGACGAATCGTTGTGAATGAAGCCGGATTTGTCCCTGAAAAGGCATTGCGGGATTTTCTTAATGGCTTGCTGGAGCGGAAATGATGTTTCCTTCTGTGGAGCAGCTGCGCATTGTATATGATGAATCTGCGATACACGCCCGTGTGCGGGAATTGGCTGCGGAAATTGATGCTGTATATCGGGATGAACCCCTGGTTGTTGTTTGTGTACTAAAAGGAGCCATTTTCTTTTTCAGCGATTTAGTCCGAGCGCTTACGATTTCTCCCGAACTGGATTTCGTGCGTCTGGCCAGTTACGGCGATGGTATGCAGAGCAAGCGCAACGTTGCCTTTACCAAAGATCTGGAACTTTCCATTGAAGGCAAACATGTTCTTATTGTCGAAGATATCATAGATTCCGGGCACAGCATGGACTTTCTGCTTAAACAACTGGGGGCGCGCGGTGCGAAGAGCCTGCGGCTTGCGACACTCATTGACAAAGCGGAACGCCGGGAGGTTCCGGTTCATGCCGATTTTGTAGGATTTGCCTTACCCGTAGGATTTATTGTAGGCTATGGCATGGATTACGCGGAGCATTACAGAGCGTTGCCGGCCGTCTATTGCCTGCCGGATGGCAACAACTGAGATCTTCTTTTGGGAGCTCCCCATGAAAGTCACATGTCCTAATTGTAAAACGACGTATAACCTGCCGGACGACAAAGTTCGTCCGGGGGCGAAACTGCGCTGTACGGTCTGCCGGCAGGTGTTTGCCCCTCCCAGGAGGGAGAAATACCAGGAAAGCCATGAAGCTGTTCCGAAAACATCTGATTCCATTGTTTCCATCAGCATTGGAAAGCCGGACAAGCCGGGAAAGAGGAAAAGACCGTACTTGTTCTTGCTGTTCCTGATCCTTTTGGGGGGAGCTATTGCCGGGGCTTGGCGTTATACAGATTGGCTTGAACCGATAAAGAAGATGATTGCCGAACGCCATGTGCAAAGTGAGCCTGTGGCCGCTGAGACTGAAAATGAACGAGCGACTCGCATCGCTTCCATGGTCAATAAATTACAAATTCAAAATATCCGGCAGTATACCGTCAAAAATGAAAAAATCGGTAATATTGTGGTGATTGAAGGCAAGATAGCCAATGGATTTGATGAGGCGCGGGAACTCATCCGGGTTGAGGCAGCACTTCAGGATGAAACGGGCAATACCCTTGTTTCCAAATCCCAGCTTGCCGGGCCGACCATTTCCCTGTTTCAACTACAGGTACTGAGTGAAGCGGAATTGGAGCAGGGGCTTTCCAACAAGCTGGATATTCTGACAAACAATACCAATATCGCGCCGGGCGGAAGCGTCCCGTTTATGGTGGTTTTTTATGGCGCTCCTGAGAAAGCCAGCCGTTTTAATGTCACGGTCATTGATGCCAACAAACCGCAAGCCGAAAAAAAATAAGAAAGTAAAAAAAATGCTTGCCAAAGCTGAAGAGTTATTATAGATATCTCTTCGTCGCGCCGAGGTAGCTCAGTTGGTAGAGCAGGGGACTGAAAATCCCCGTGTCGGCAGTTCAATTCTGTCCCTCGGCACCACTCTAAAAATTCTATAACGTCCCGCAAGACAATGAGAATGTCCTGTGGGACTTTGTTTTTCCGGCAATTCATGATCTCTCACTTCTCGTCAGGCATATCCTTTACAGAACAGATTCAATGCTTTCATGGGAATTGATTACATTTTGGGTCTTGCCAAAAACGCGACTTGGCAATGATCTTGACGAAGAAAATCTTAAAAAATTTTTCAGAATAATTGCCGAAGGCTCTGTTCCAAAATAGTGTTGAAACTACCTTTGACCGCCGGAGGCGCGAGCGTAGCGAGCTATGAGGCGAGGAGCGAAGCTGAGTGCAGCGCAGCTATGTTGCCTTTCGCCCGTGTGGAACACGGGCTGGCTTTGCGACAATGAATATTGTCGCCTGTGCCGGAGCAAAACCATACGCTCCGCGCAACGTTACCAACACGCTGTTATGACAGAGCCTATGATCCAGTACTGGATTTTCAGTAACTCAAACAGATTTGCTGCCATCCACTACGGCTGTCTGATCAAGATAGGTAGTCGTCTGTCTATTTTTCCTCGAAAGAAATCGATTGTTTTGGAAAAAGCCGTTTCAGTGGACATATACCGACAAAGCTCTGAGTGTTTAACTATCCAAGAATTTTATGAAGGTAACGTCCAGAATTTTTCGCACATAGAGTGGCTCAATCGGTTAGATGCTTCCCTCAGTCGAGTTCACCAAAAGTTTTCATGTTGATATACCGTTCCAGTCCCCAT
>CAJTSU010000074.1 GCA_910579055.1 uncultured Mailhella sp.
CATTCCGGGATAATTTAGAAGCACCTGAACACGGCATGCCGTACCGGCACGCCGCCAGGTTGCGGCTTTGCCGCGCCGTAAGCGGTTCCTTGAATATGAGCTTCCGCTTTAAACCAACCGGGGAATGACATGGAGAAAAAGCTTCAGCACCTTGTTCGCATTTTCTTCCGCCACGGCCATAATGGCCTCCCACGTTACGGGTTCTTCGTCATCTCTCCATGAATCATAGTCCGTGCTCATGGCGATTGCGGCGTAGGGCACACCTGCCTCATTGGCCAGCGCAGCTTCCGTGGCAATACTCATATTGATGATATCCGCTCCCCAGGAGCGAAACATGCGGGACTCCGCTCTGGTGGAAAAACGAGGGCCTTCTATGGTCACAACAGTTCCCTGTGCATGATGCCGGAACCCGAGGTCTTCAAGGCCGCGAATCAGTTCTCCGCGCAAAGCGGCGTCAAAGGGATCCGGCATGGCACAATGCACTGCATTTCCGACCGCAAAGTGCTCATGAAACGTCATATGACGTTGCTTGGTGAAGTCGATGAACTGATCCGGCACGACCAGATCTCCCCTCTCGATTTCTTCCCGCAACGACCCGACCGCGGTACTTGCCAGAATATGAGAACAGCCCGCCGCCTTGAGAGCATGAATATTCGCCCGATAATTGACCTGGGAAGGAGGAATGGTGTGTTCACGCCCATGCCGCGCCAGAAGAACAACCGGAACGCCTGCTATTTCACCTTCACGCAAGGCACAGGAAGGATCGCCCCACGGTGTGCCAACTGACACGTCGCGGGCATGAGTGAACAGTTGCGGATTATCCAGACCGCTGCCGCCAATGATCCCTATTTTATGAGGCATGACACGCTCCATGCGGGCAGTTTCCCCCGCAGTCATGAGGTGAAGAGCAAAAATTGCGGGTGGCGAACGATATCAGGGAGGCGACCGCCGGGATGGACGGACCATAGGCCAAGACGCCCTCGTCATGCCCCAGCATAACCAGGATGCCCTCCCAGGGATGATCGCGTGCGGTGTCAGCAACGGCCTTTGCCATTTCCGGCGTGCCATAGGCCGCTTTTACCGGCGTACTCAGCGCCCCGGCCGCAACCAGACCATCGAACAGGACACGGCTGTGCACATGCACCACGCATTGGGCATCTGCGCTCACCTCATACACGGCCGCATGAGTCAGCGCTTCAGAGCTGGCCGGAAGCGGCCCCCTGCATGTCAGGCTATTCTCCGCAACGGACCAGTGCTCCACCAGGCTGTATCCTTCCGCGCCGAGTTCCCGCACGCCGCCGGTAGCCGTAGCGCTGATCACAAACTCCGTGCCAAGACGCAAAGACAGATTGCCGAAGCCCGCCCCGTCCGGGCGCTGCCCGATCAGCCCGGCATCAAAAAGCTCCGTGCGCAGGGCATCAAGCTCTGCCAGTCCGGCACAATCCGGCGCGGGGGCAATATCGTGCCGACAACAGTACTTGACGTAGCCATCCTCTCCGAAGTCCCCCGCACGGGAATCTGCGCCCGAAACCATATGTACAGCCGTCATGCCGAACACCTTCCGGCATGTTCAGGATAAAGCCCGAGAACCCCTTCTTCGGAAGCAGCGCAAATTCCGCGTTCGGTAATAAGGCCGGTAATAAGGCGACCGGGCGTCACGTCAAAGGCCCAGTTCCGGGCCGGAGAGAATTCCGGACACAGCAGCACATGCTCTGCCGCACCGGCACGGTTGACGCCCCGGATACGGCGAACTTCCTCACCGTCCCGCTCTTCAATGGGAATATCGCGTACGCCATCGCACAGAGAAAAATCAAAGGTTGACGAGGGCAGAGCCACATAGAAAGGCACATTATTATCCGCCGCCGCCAGCGCCTTGAGGTATGTTCCGATTTTATTGGCCGCATCGCCGCAACGTGTGACGCGATCCGCCCCGGTTATGACCAGATCGACCATGCCATGCTGCATAAGATGCCCGCCCGCATTATCTGCAATGACGTCATGCCGCACGCCGTGCCGCCCCAATTCCCAGGCGGTCAGGCTCGCCCCCTGGTTGCGGGGGCGGGTTTCGTCCACCCACACATGCACGTCGACCCCCGCGTCAAACGCCGCATACACCGGGGACAGGGCCGAACCGTAGTCCACAAAGGCCAGCCACCCGGCGTTGCAATGCGTGAGCACATGAACAGTTTCCCCGCTTTTGCGGCGGGAAATGGCCGTAATCAATTCTCCACCGTGTTGACCAATAGAACGGCAGAACTCCGCATCCTCGTCGGCGATGCGATCGGCCTCGGCACGCAACAGCGCCACGGCATCCGTTTTGCGCAGTTCCGGCCCTAAGGAGGCCAGCAAGTTCCGCTGGCGCTCCACCGCCCAGGCAAGATTGCTCGCTGTAGGACGCGTCGCAATCAAAGAAGCCGCGCATTCCGTCATCCAGAGCGTAAACGGGCGATCTTCCGGTGCCTGCGCGGCGGCAAGCCACATGCCGTATCCGGCCGTCGCGCCGATAAGTCCCGCTCCGCGCACGACCATGGAAGATATGGCCCGGCAGACTTCCGCCGGGGTATGCAAGCGGACAATGCGAAATTCATGCGGGAGGACGGTCTGATCAATAACGCACAGCTCGTTCCGTTCATCAATCCAGATGGTTCGATAATGCCTTCCGTTTACCAGCATGGGTTACCTGATACGCAGTTCCAACACCTTGGAACTGATCTGTTTCACTGTTGCGCTGCTCGGTTTCACTCTCATATCAAACACCAGCCGGATGCCGTCTTCACGCGCGCCTACGCGCAGCTCCCGAAGCATGCGGTTGCTGGGGACGCGGGGAGCGGCAAGCTTCCAGCTTCCTGAAAGATCCAGCACAACCCTGTCCGGCGACGCGAGGATAAAGCTCTTGCCCTTAATCGGACTGTTCGCTTCCAGACGCAACGTCACGACATCCCCGTCCATGGTCAGGGTGGAACTCGTGACAACCTGCTTTCCGGACTGAGCCGGGAGCGTGCCGCGCGTCACGATGGTTCCCGGCCTGACCCGAGGAGCATTCCGCCCGGCAGCATTTTGTCCGGACGTGCCTGGTTTGCGTTCCTGAACGTCCGCTTTCCGCTCCGCTCCTCCTGTATTTTTTTCAGCTCCGGTGGTTTTCTCTGCCGCCGCACTTCCCTTTTGCGGATCGGTACGCTTGGGAGTCGTCCGGGGGCTCTCACCGGGATTCTTCTCCGAAGAAGAGGGAACAGTGACAGCGGGGGCCGGACGCAACGCTTCGGGAGTGGATACCGCGCCGGGGGCGGCATTTTTCGCTGTGGACTTCTCAGCAGGAACAGAAGATGCCTCTGTTTGCCCTGATACCGGGTGCGTTGCCTCCACCGACATGGTCATGGCTTCTCTCGGAGGAAGCGGCGGCATTGCCCCGGCTTGTTCCCCCCGCTCTTCCCCTGTCGGAACATCCTGAGGCAAAGCTTCAGGCCGAACGCTTTGCCGGATATCCGGCTGGACATTCCGGGGAGCATCCGGAAAAACATCAGGCCGCGGCGTACTGTCCAGTTTGCCGGATACCGCCGGGCCAAAGCTTTCACCGGAAATGGCGGGCAGAGGTTCTTGAAGAATCAACGGAACGAGTATGGCCATGCCCAACATGGACATGGCTCCCCCGATATAAAATCTCTTGCTCATAGCTGTTTCTTTCCTCGCACGGCGCCGGGTGTATCACCGCGCATATGCATCTTCAGCCGCAGCGCACACTTGAGGCCCGGCTCCTTGTCCAGAGCGGCGTCAAGGTATTGGACGCTTTTGTCGAAATTTCCCATTTCATAATAGATACGGGCCAGATTGAACAACGCATGCCCGTCGTTGGGTGAAAGATTCACGGCGCGCTGAAAACAACGCGACGCCAGCGTGTACAGCTTGCTCTTGCGCAAATCAATGCCGAAATCGGTGAACATATGCTTGTGCGCGGGCACAATTCCATCTTCCACCGCCAATAAACGCTCGAAATCCTGCAACGCCCCTTCCTTGTTGCCCCGCTTGAAGCGCATCAGGCTCAGGGCAAACTCCGAGCGAATGCTTTTGTCCAGCTCTTCCGGCGCGAGATGTGGCTGTGCCTGTTCCGCACCGGGAGCGGGCTTGCGAGGAGCCGGCTGCTCTTCGCGGGAAGCCTGTTTTTCCGCGCGCGAACGAGGCGAAGGGGAGGCAAAGGAACCCGCGGCCGGTTTCTGAATGGGCCCGGAAATCAGCCTGGCCTTGTCCGAAATAGGCACGCTGACCGCGGTTCCCCTATAGTCCGCCGCCAGGGGGTCAATATCCGGCATAGCGGAAATGCCGGGTTCCAGAGTAAAATCCCGACGGAACTGTTCCAGAGGAAGCAGCATGGGCTTGCCCGTCGGCTTCATATCCGGCGTCAGGCACTGGAACACACAGGTCTTGGCCGCGTTATCCTGCCACACAAAACAGTAGCGTTTGCCGGAAGCGTTTTTTGTTGAACGCAGGGAGTACACACCGAGAAATTGGGCCTTGGCCATGGTTTTCACCTTAAAAAAAGAACATGCTCCGGGTATTCGGGGCTTCAACTGCAAGATGTCTTTTATTACCTGAACTTGCCTCAAAAGCAAAGCCCTGCCGTGAAGATCTTCCAAAGGAGCCACAGCCCATGAAAAGCGGCTCCGCCATGTGAAAAAAAGAGTCTGGTAGACGCTTCAGATTTTTTGCCTTACTCACAGCACATGCATGAAATTTCACTGATGTCCGATATCATGCGCATCGCGACAGAGGAACTGGCTCGCCATGGCGGCCGCCGCCTGACTCTGGTGCGGGTACGGTATGGAGTGTTGAACCAGATCGTTCCCGATGCCATGAGCATGACCTTTGAAGCTTTTATCGCAGGTACAGCGCACGAGGGTGCGACTCTGGAACTGAAAGAAGAGTCTTTACGCCTGCGATGCCGCGCCTGCGGCAATGAATTTGCAGCCACCTCACGGGAAACGCTCTTCCACCCCTGTCCCCTTTGTGGACAATCCACGGGGTTTGAATGCTGCGCCGGAGACGGTATCTTTCTTGATCACCTGGAAGCCGAATGAAGGAGGCGCACATGGAAATCCCGGTTGTCCGCAATGTGCTTGAAGCCAACGAGCGCATGGCCGCCCGTCTGCGCGGCGAATTCAAACGCTGCGGCGTGCTCGCGCTCAATCTGATCAGCTCCCCCGGATCGGGCAAAACATCTTTGCTGGAACGCACCTTGCGTGATCTGGGGTCGGAATTCCGCATGGCCGTCATTGAAGGGGATCCACAAACCGACAATGACGCCCGGCGCGTGGCCGCTACCGGCGCTGCTGCTGTACAAATCAACACCGACGGGGGGTGCCACCTCGACAGCAACATGGTACTCGCGGCGCTGGAAGCTCTCGATCTGGAGCATCTGGACATTCTGTTCATCGAAAATGTGGGCAATCTGGTCTGCCCGGTGGAGTTCGACTGTGGTGAAGACGCCAAGGTCGCCCTGCTCAGCGTCACGGAGGGGGACGACAAGCCCGAGAAATACCCCCAGCTTTTCCGGCTGGCCAAGGCTCTGGTGCTGAACAAGGCGGATCTGCTCCCCTATGTCGATTTTGATATGGAAAACGCGGTGCAGCGGGCGCGTGCTCTGAACGATGATCTGGCCCTCTTTGAACTGTCCTGCCGCAACGGGCAGGGGCTGGAAAACTGGTACGCCTGGCTGCGCGAGATGTTCCGGCGTAAAAAGGCGAACGCATGAGCATGCTCTGTTCCTGCCGCTTTCCCGAAAAGGGGCTGAAAAGCTTTGAAGAAGTCCTGGCCCATTTGAACAGGTTGGGGCTTTTCAATATGGATATGGGGCTTGACCGTATGCGCGGAGCCCTGGAAAAACTCGGGATCACGCGTTTCCCCTGCCCTGCCGTACAGGTTATCGGCACCAACGGCAAAGGTTCCACCGCCACTTTTCTGCACTCCCTTGCTCTGGCGCACGGCTTCAGGGCCGGGCTGTATACCTCGCCCCACCTTGTCAGCCCTGCCGAACGCATTCGCATGATGCGCCGGCTTCTGCCGGAAAACGCGTGGCCGAACCTTGCCAACCGGGCCCTGGAAGCCGAACCGGCTCTGACCTATTTTGAGCTGTTGACGGTTATGGCGGCACTGGCTTTTTGCGATGCCGAACCTGATTTGCTTATCTTCGAGGCGGGACTCGGGGGAAGGTACGACGCTACCTCCGCCCTGCCGCTGGATATAGCCTGTTTTGTCCCTATCGGCCTGGATCACATGCATGTTCTCGGGCCTGATGTGGCAAGCATCGCGGCGGACAAGGCCGATGCCCTGCGTGCAAGCATGCTCGGCGCGCTGAGCGCACCGCAGGAAGATGATGCGTGGCGGGCTCTGGAACGCAAAGCAAGGATGCTTGACCTGCCCTTGTATGATGTTTCGGGAACACGCCCCGGATACGGTCTGCCGCCGGATATCGCCGCGGTCGCCGCTCTGGCCGACAGCGTTCCCCTTGGTCTGTACGGGCCGCACCAGAGAATCAATGCAAAAACTGCCCTGGCCACATGGCTGTTCATCTGCGGCCGGGAAGGCCGGCAAACTGATGAAAAAAATATCCGCAAGGGGCTGGCGGACGCCTTCATTCCCGGACGACTCCATTATGTGGATGCGCAGGGAACGTACCCCGCCTTTCTGCTGGATGGAGCGCATAACGCCCACGGCATGGCGGCCCTGAGCGCCGCATTGTTGCCGGGCGGCATGGTGGAAACGGGGCTTGCTCCTTCTGCCGTTATTTTTTCGTGTCTGGCGGACAAAAAACCGGAAGCACTGATTTCGAGCCTGGTCAATGCCCTGGAAAGCATCGCGCCGGGCGTTCCTCTGTTCATTCCCGCAATTGCCGGCAACCCGCGCGCGTCACAGCCGGAAGAACTGGCGCGCATCGCCGGAAACGGGGCACAAGCTGTTTCATCCCTGCAGGAAGCCATTGAACTGGCGCGACATTCCGGACGACCCGGCCCGGTTCTGATCTGCGGCTCCTTGTATTTGCTCGCCGAATTTTTTACTCTTTTTCCGCATGCGCTGCGCGCACGAGGCACTGTGCCCGGTGTGCAATCCTGATCCGGCGCGACGCGGGAGGTTTTAATGCGAGAACTGTTCCGGGCGCTTCCCTCGGTGGACGCCTGCCTGAACGCCATGGACGGCGTATTGCTGGAACTGGACGCACCGCACGCGCGGAGCCGTGAACTGATCAACCGTTTTCTGGATCGCTGCCGGGCCGAGATCAAGTCCGGTACGCTTTGCGACCTTTCCCAACTGGACGCGGCCCGCCTGATGCCCCGGCTGGAGGCATTTTTGCGCAAGGGACTACGCCCTGTGCTGCGCCGGGTGCTCAACGCCACGGGGGTGGTCATCCATACAAACCTCGGCAGATCGGTCATGGCCCAACAGGCCATTGACGCGGCGGTAATGGCCGCCGGAGGCTACTGCAATCTGGAATACGACCTGGAAAAAGGCACGCGCGGCAGCCGGCACAGCCTGGTGGACAAACTGATCTGCTCGCTCACCGGAGCCGAGGCCGCGCTGGTGGTGAACAATAACGCGGCTGCGGTGCTGCTGGTTCTGGATACGCTGTGCAAGGGTGGAGAAGTTGTGGTATCGCGTGGGCAGTTGGTGGAAATCGGCGGGAGTTTCCGCATTCCCGACGTTATGGCCCGCAGTGGAGCAACGCTGTGCGAAGTGGGCACCACCAACCGAACCCACCTCACCGACTACGCCGCGGCTATTAAAGAAAATACCCGTGCCCTGATGCGGGTACATACGTCTAATTATCGCGTTATCGGCTTTCATGCCGACGTTCCGCCGGAAGACATGGCCCGCCTTGCCCATGAGCACGATCTCCCCTTGCTGGAGGATTTGGGAAGTGGAAGCCTGCTGGATTTCTCCGCCTGGGGGCTTCCCGGCGAACCCACGGCCCGACAGGTTGTCGAGGCCGGGGCGGATGTGGTGACGTTTTCCGGCGACAAGGTGCTGGGCGGACCGCAGGCGGGGATCATCGCGGGCAAAGCCCGTTTTATTGATGCCATGCGCCATAATCAGCTTCTGCGTGCACTGCGCTGCGATAAAATGACCCTGGCCGCATTGGAAGCGACCTTGCGTCTGTATCTCGACCCACGCAAGGCATTAGCTTCTGTGCCCACGCCGCACCGCATGACCATGCCGCCCGCCGATCTGAAGCGACGTGCGGAAAAACTGCGCCGCGCACTGCGCCGCGCACTGCCCCAGGGTCACGCGGAACTAACCCTGATGGCCGGGGCCTCACGAGTCGGGGGCGGCTCCTTTCCTGAATGCGATCTGCCCACCACGCTGGTACGCGTCCTGCCTCTGAGTTGCCCGGTGGAAGAAGTGCGCGCCCGCTTGCTGCACACTGACCCGCCGCTGGTGGCGCGCGTGGAAAACGACGCCCTGCTGCTCGATCCCCGCACACTCGAAGATCACGAATTTCCAGCTCTGGCCCGTGTGCTGACCAAGGCATTGGATGAGGCCGTGGAGCGTTAAACCCTCACGATACAAAGGATACTCCGATGAAAGAACTTGCCCATAAAAACCGTTCGGCCTGGGAAGTTTACGCTTCCGCGAAAGAACGCAAGGCCATGCGTTCCCTGGCCGAGAACTATGTGGATTTCATCTCGCGCTGCAAGACGGAGCGGGAAACCATCTCTTATGTTGAAGAACGCCTGCGTACCGCGGGACTCAAACCCGGCATGGGGGAAAGCGGCGGCTTCCAGACCCTGTATGGCAAGGCTCTGTTCGCCGTGCGCCGGGGCAAGCGCCCTTTGTCGGAAGGTGTACGCCTGATCAGCGCCCATGCCGACAGCCCCCGGCTGGATCTCAAGCAGCGCCCGCTGACCGAGCAGGTCGGTGTGGGACAGGCCAAAACGCACTATTACGGCGGCATTCACAAATATCAATGGCTGGCCCGCCCCCTCGCGCTGCATGGGGTCATCGTACGCGACAACGGCAAAAGCATCCCCGTTGTTCTTGGAGAAAAACCGGGTGAAGCGGTGTTCACCATCGCGGATCTCTTGCCCCACCTGGCCAAGGGCTTGTCCGGCAAAACCGTGGGAGACGCCTTTGAGGCGGAAAAACTGAATCTGATTATGGGGCACGAACCGCTTGCTCCGACAAAGCCCAAGAAGGGCGAAAAAGAAGCGGAAAAAGAACGTGAACCAGTCAAGGCGCACCTGCTGGAACTGTTGCACAAGGCCTACGGCATCCGCGAAGACGACCTGCTCTCCGCCGAACTTCAGGCAGTCCCCGCCGGCCCGGCATCCTTTGTCGGTCTGGATGAGGGGCTGATCGGCGGTTACGGACAGGATGACCGCATCTGTGTATTCACCGCGCTGGAAGCCTTTCTGGCGGTAGAAACGCCTGAACACGCCACCTGCCTGATCTTCTGGGATAAAGAAGAAATTGGATCGGACGGCGCGACCGGGGCAAGCTCCCGCTTTTTTGAATACTGCGTGCAGGACATGATTGCCGCGTGGGAAGCGCAGACCACGTTCCGGGCCGTCATGCTTGCCACCAGAGCGCTTTCCGGCGACGTGCACGCGGCGGTGGATCCTGATTGGCAAGACCTGCATGAAAAACTCAATTCCGCGTTCATCGGCCATGGTCCCTGTTTCTGCAAGTTCACCGGCTCGCGCGGCAAGTACGGGGCCAACGATGCCAACCCCGAGTATATCGGCTGGCTGCGCGGCATACTGGACAAGCGCGAAATCCCCTGGCAAATGGCGGAACTCGGCAAAGTGGATGCGGGCGGAGGCGGCACTGTCGCCCTGTTCCTGGCGGCCTACGGCATGAGCGTCATCGACATGGGCCCCGCCCTGCTGGGCATGCACAGCCCCTTTGAGCTTTCGTCCACGGCGGATCTGTATGCGACCAAACTGGCCTATCAGACCTTCCTGGAGAATTAAAGCATTTTGATTTCAACGGCTCTGTTGTAGAACCGTGTTGATGGCGTTGCGCGGAGCGTATGGTTTTGCTCCGGCACGGGCGGTAATATTCATTACCGCAACGGCATGTATCCACGGCCGGCTCGCTTGCGCCTTCGGCTCGGCCTCCATACGCCGCTAACGCGGCGCGCCCCCGGCGGTCAAGGTTATTTTCAACACTATTCTACAACAGAGCCTAAAGCATTCTGTTTTTGTACCAAGCTTAAATACCAACGGATTCTGTGGATTCAAGGCCGCAATGTGGTCTTGGCTGGTAAGCTTCCCACAAGCGACCGTTCTATCATACCCCGCCGCATGTGCCATGTTTCGGCAATGGACATCAACTCTTACAGCACTGTCTGCCTGATAAGGGCCTTGCGTTCCCGCTTATAACTGAAAAACGGATTAAGATCCGTATCACCGAACAGGTAATTCAAAAGGGCCTGCATGGCGGCATCGCCCTTATGGGTATCACCGCGCAGATTGTGGTAAAGGGCCAGATAGCGCAGGGCCGCACCCTCCATGCCGGGCAGAGCGCGAGCGTTTTCAAGAGCGGCGAGGCAGTCAGGCAAGGAAAGGCATCCCGGCAGGCCCTGTTCTATGTTCCCGCGCCTGTCAGGAAAAGAAGGAGGCAGGCTCTCAATAAGTTGTGTGCGCGTCAGCAGTGAAAAAGCCGCATGATTGAAACGCTTGTATGGACTCTCCGGGTATGCGTCCAAAGCGGCAAGACCTTCGGCGCAAAACTTTCTGAGCAGCGTCAGAGCTTCCAGCGTATTGCCGTTCTTCACCTCGACACTGCGCAACAGCTCCCGATCGATGAGCTTGTCATACAGGTCATCCGTGCTTGCGATGGAGTCTGCAAGTTGCTCGCGGCTTTCCTTAAGCAGGCCGGGGGGGAGCGTCAGCACCCTGTCCCAGGTATGCTCCATAACATCCAGGTAGATATGGAAGTGCTGCTCCGCAGGAGGCAGAGATGCCAGCGCGTGCTTCCAGTCTTCTTCCCAAAAAACGCTTCTCGCCAGCAGGTTTCGAAAAAAGCTGGTATTTTCATGGAGATATGTTCGGCTGAAGCCAACATCACCGAAACGCGCCTTACGGGCTTGACGCCAGTCCGTAAAGGGCTTGAACCAGTGCCTGACAAGCGGGTATTGCTCTTCAAAAGCTTCCAGTTCTGCATCCTCCTCTCCATACTCATGGAAAAGATGCGCTTCTTCGGCCGCAATGGAGAAGACGGCATCATGCCCGCACAGATCTCGCAAGGCAAGGATGCGCGGAGCGACGTCAGGAGGATATACATTTTGTTCATGGTAGAGCATCAATGGGAAAAGCGCGTACCAGTAAGCCAGCACATCTATGGCAAGCGCATCGCCGGGATTGTTTTCCAGACGTCGGGCCGCCAGAGGCATGATCTGTTCGCCGATTTCCAGAGCGGGCATGTCGCGCAACCGCACATCGGCTGAAGCAGGTAATATGCCGGCCTGCAACAGGCGCTGCCAGAGGGGTGAACTTGCCGTTACAAGGCAGTCGCCTGTTTTTCTATTATAGCTGAGGTTGTCTGTGACAACAGAAATACCGGGAAACCCTGAATCTGTCACCTCGATCACATATTTTTGCGCATCTGCGGGCAGATGATGCAGCGGAATCCTGCGCAGGTAATTAAGTTTTTTCAGATCTTCTTCCGCTTGAAAAAGAGAGGGGTCACAATCGAAGCCGCTTTTGGCCTCAATGATATAGAGGCCATGACAGATGCTCTCCCGTTCGGGATGGAGTGGCGCTTCCTGTGCAAGCAGGGCAATGGACATGCCTATCAGGCTTTCCATCCAGTACATGGACATACGATTTTCCTCCTTGAGATCATGGGCGGCGCGGCGCCCTTAGCCGTCAGCGCAAAACACTTTACGGATAAAGGGGCAGAAATGAGTCTCGTTTTACCCTGCTCCTCGAGCATTTTGAAGTCAACATGCCCTCATTCCGGGATCAGGCTGTATCAGCCTTCAGACCTTACAATCCAGGCGCGCACTGTCCCGCTTTCAGTGTGAAAAAGCTTTAACGGCGCCGTCCAAAACCTACACGAAACGCATTCCCTTCGGAGTCGGATTCGCACGAGATGCTCCACCCCATATGTTTGCAAGCACGGAGCGCCAGAGAAAGACCAAGCCCGCTGCCGGAGGATGGGTCGGAAGGGCCGCGTTCACCGCGCTCAAAAATACGCCGACGGGCCTCCTCATCCAGCGGCGGAGCGCTGTTACGCACGCACAGGCCGTTTTCCTCCAGCTCAACCCGGACATATCCGCTCACTGTATAGCGGACGGCGTTTTCAAGCAGATTTTTCACCATCATGGCAGAGAGTTCAGCATTTCCTGCAACGGAGACTACGTCCTCTCCGGCCGTTCTGACAAAAATCAGCTCCAGCCCTTTCCGTTCCGCCATGGGACGCCAGAAATCCAACTGCGCGGCCAGTAGTTCGTCCATGTCAAGATCGCGAATTTCCAGCCGATCGGGTCGGCGTGCCAGCACCAGCATGGTTCCGAGCGTCTCCGCCATATCCCGCCCGGTACGCTGCATACGCTCCAGTGTGGACAGAATCGCCCTCTTTCGAGCGGGAGGTATGCCTTCCGCATCCCGCGTGAAATCTTCCAGTATTTCCACTCCACTGCGCAGTACGGTAAGCGGTGTGCGCAGCTCATGGCTGACATCCCCTGTAAATGCCTGTTCACGGGCCAGATAGTCGCTCAATTCCGCTTCACGACGAGCAAAGGCCCTGGCAAGAAAACCCAGCTCGTCCTTCCTGCGACACAGGGGAGAAGCGGAAACCGGCTCTCCCTCCCGCACGCGGCGAGCCAGCGCGAGCAGAGGCGAAGTCAACTGACGGCTCAATACCGCGCCGAACGCCAGTGACAGCACGACGCAGAACAGAGAAAACACGCCGAATACCCGCCCCATAATGGCCCCCGCCTGCTCGAAGTCTTCAATCCTGCCCTCGATAACGTAAAGGTCGGCGTCATCCGTGGCAAAGGAAAGCGCGTAATGATCGCCGGCAATGCGGGTCAACTGATATCGCTCCGGCGTATACGGGCGATAGGGAAGAGGAACATCCGCATCCTTGTAGAGTCGAACACCCATGGCGGAAGCCAGCTTATCACCGAAATGCGCGTCATGTTCCGCTCCATCCGGCCCGGAGAACTGCCGTGCATCCTGCTCCGAGGCAATGAGCATGCGCAGCACGGGTTCCATATGCCACTGCACCAGGCGAGAACTGACGGCATCATATACGGCATACAGCACACCGCCGAATATTCCCCCGCAAAGCAAAGCCAGCAGAAAAAAGGCGACAACCACCCTTCGCCGTATGGAGCCGCCGTTTTCAGCTTCTTCAGCGTGCAGCAATTCAGGGAGATCCGCCCACCCGTGCAACGGCACGTCAATTCTGGACATTCTGTTCTTCCTTTCGGGTCAGCGCGTAGCCGACATGAGGAACCGTGCGGATCAGTGGTATGCCGAAAGGTTTGTCCAGTTCCCGCCGCAGTGAATGGATATGAATACGCAGGGCATTGCTTTCCGGCGCGGTCTCTCCCCACAGCTCCCGTTCAAGTTCTCCACGGCTGACCACGGCAGGGGCAGCGCGCAGCAGGGCATGCAGGATGGTAAATTCCGCCGGACTCAGCTTCAAAGCCTTTCCGTCGCGAGCCACACTATGTGTGGCCGGGTTCAGTTCAATGCCTTCCCATTGCAGCACGCCGTCAGACCTCAGCCCTGCGCCGTTTCCGGCGCGCCGCACCAGTGCCCGCAGCCGGGCATCCAGCTCCTGCAAAGAAAAAGGCTTCACCATATAGTCATCGGCACCGCTATCCAACCCTGAAATCTTGTCCTGTTCAGTATCCCGCGCAGTAAGCATCAGCACGGGGACGGAGCTTCCGTGTTCCTCCCTCAGTTTGCGGCACAACGTCACGCCGTCCATTCCCGGTAGCATGATGTCCAGCACCGCCACATCAAAGCCGCCGCTGAGCGCCAGGCGCAGGCCCTGTTTGCCGTCATACGCACAATCCAGCTCATAGCCCTTACCTTCAAGAAAGGTAAACAGATTGGCCATGATGTCTTGATTGTCTTCCACTATCAGCGCGCGGATGGCATGTTTTCCCATATATGTCACTTCGTTGGCGCGGCAATCTTTTACCCTGCCGCACTTTTGAAACCCCGCTGATTTATTCGCCGAATGAGTCAGCTGAGTCATCCAGCCGCATGCGCAGCAGAGGCCAGGGTTTCCCCATGTCGTCCAGCGGAGTGCGTTCTGTGACGATGAAGCCCATATGCTGATAGAAGGCCAGGGCCGCCGGATTTTGTTCGTTGACGTCAAGCCTGCGGACGCCGAGTTCCCGCACGGCAAAGTCAAGCACCCGCCTTCCGTAGCCCTTGCCGCGCGCGTCGGGGTGCAGAAACAGCATTTCCAGTTTGTCAGCGTCTGTTCCCATAAAGCCGAGTTTTATGCCCTGTGTGTCCTGCAAGGCATACAGCACGGGAATTTCCCGTAGCCCCTGACGTACAAAAGGGGTAAGCATGGCGATATCTTCCTCGCGCAGGAATCCGTGCGTAGAGCGGACGGAGGAGTCCCATACGGAGAGAAGTTTCTCAAGATCGTCTTTCCGACGGGGCAAGAGAAGTTTTTGCAAATATTCCATAAAAGAATTTTCCCATCCCCTCACCTGTGTTTTTTACTCCTGCTGATTCATTCCACGAATAAATCAGTTCCATGCCAGAGAGGCAAATGCCTCCTTGGGAAAGGCTCGCCACTTCACTCACGTTCCCTCTTCACAACCTGCTGGCGATCTTGCTCCGCAAGCCCGCAGAAAAACGCTTTAATCAGCGTATTCTTGATACGTTGCACGCAGGGCGGCGGCGCGTTCGCGCATCCGCGTGACACGGGTACGCAACCCGGCGCGATACGCGTCGAGGTCAGCGATGGGCGCGCGGGCAACGCCGCTGTCCATGGCGGCTTTGGCCACCGCGGGTGTGGTCCATTCGATAATGCGCGGATCCAGCGGGCTGGGGATGATATAGTCCGGGCCAAAGCTGAACTTTTTGCCACCGTAGGCGCGGCTTATTTCTTCCGGCACATCCTCACGGGCCAGCAGCGCCAGGGATTCGGCCGCGGCCAGCTTCATAGCTTCGTTGATTTCCGTAGCTTGCACATCCAGCGCCCCCCGGAAAATGAACGGAAAGCCGGAGACGTTATTGATCTGATTGGGGCAGTCAGAACGACCCGTCCCCATGAGCACATCGGGCCGCGCGGCCTTGGCTTCGGCGTAGGTGATCTCGGGCTCGGGGTTGGCGCAGGCAAAGATGACTGGCTGCGGGGCCATGCTTCTGACCATGTCGGCGTTGACAATGCCAGACCTGGACAGACCGAGAAACAAATGGGCCCCGCGCATTGCCTCGGCCAGCGTGGCGTCCTTTTCCTGAGCAAACGCGGCTTTGGTTGGATGCAGGGCTGCAAGACCGCCGGCACGCCCCTTGTGGATAAGGCCCTGGCTGTCGAACATCCAGATATTTTCCCTGCGTACGCCAAGTGCGACGTAGAAATTGGCGCAGGCAATGCCCGCCGCGCCCGCGCCGACAACCACGGTCTTCATGTCTTCGGGCTTGCGACCGGCAAGATAAGCGGCGTTGATGAGTCCCGCGCCGGAGATCACGGCTGTGCCGTGCTGATCGTCATGGAACACGGGAATATTCATGATTTCTTTGAGCTTTTGCTCAATGTAAAAGCATTCCGGAGCCTTGATATCCTCCAGGTTGATTCCTCCGAATGTCGGCTCCAGGGTTTTGACCACGCGGATAAGCTCATCGGGGTCCTTGCAGTCCAGCTCCAGGTCGAAAACATCCACATCGGCAAAGAGCTTGAACAACATGCCCTTACCTTCCATGACCGGCTTGCCCGCCAGAGGACCGATGTTTCCAAGGCCCAGCACGGCTGTGCCGTTGCTGACTACGGCAATCAGATTGCTCCGGGCGGTAAACTTCGCCGCGGCGGATGGGTCTTCCCTGATGGCCAGGCACGCCTCGGCCACGCCCGGAGAATAAGCGAGGGTGAGGTCTTCCTGGGTGTCGCCGCGCTTGGTGGGCAATACTTCCACTTTACCGGGCCGAGGCTCGGCATGATATTTCCAGACGTCTTCCTTGGTATAGCTCATGGAAAGGGAACCTTGGTTTTGCGGGTTGGATAAGAAAGCGCGAAGGACGCGCGCGAAAGCAAAAGCAGGACGAGTATACGAAGGCGGGAAGGCTTGCGCAAGCGCCAGGGAAACGCTGATTAAAACATTTCCTTAAAAAAGTACAAAATCGCTTGCTTTGCGGCGCGACCAAGCCGCAACCTGCTCGCAAGTCGAAAATAGGAAACAGGAAAAAAATACCCTGAATTTTGGCATAAAATATGCATAATTCAATCATTACATCTGATAGGAAAAAGGGGGAACTATGCTTATTGATATCTTTCAAGTAGAGAGAGCTAGTATAGATTTTTCTGCAACTCAGACACGAAAAAAAGTTAAAACACAAGATACAAATTTTTTTGATGTACAAGATGTGGCTCATTTTTCAGAAGAGGCTGTAAATTTGGCAAATCAGATGAACAGCCGTAATACGCCGCATATTGATCCAGAAGGTAAAAATATAACAGATAGTGAACTGAAATTAGAAACAAAGGTAACGTCCAGAATTTTTCGCACATAGAGTGGCTCAATCGGTTAGATGCTTC
>CAJTSU010000075.1 GCA_910579055.1 uncultured Mailhella sp.
GGGAAGCATCTAACCGATTGAGCCACTCTATGTGCGAAAAATTCTGGACGTTACCCTTGATCCATTGATAGGCCTGTGGCTGGAAGTTGCGCCAGGTGTGAGCGATGCGCAGACGGATTTTTCCGTCGGGGTTCTTGATGCGGAAATCACTGCCTTTGGCATCGGGCCAGTGGGGGGTATTCCGGCCAAAAGCCGGCTTGCGTATCCTGTTCTCGGTATTAAAGGCGAATTTGCTGGAAAGGCTTTTTCTGCCTGTGCGGCTAAAAATAGTTTGAACGAATCCACAGCGTGCTTTTGCAAAGTTGAAGGCATTCCGCACGGAATTTTTTTGGGAAATTATCTTAATGAGGAAGGCATGAATAGTGAAGTAATGTTATTGCCATTCATTGTTAATGATTAATGCGCCAGATATACTCCTGTCGATGTAATTTGATTGCTCGCTCTGTTGGAGAATAATATTGAAAATATCCTTGGCCGCCGGAGGCGCGAGCGTTAGCGAGCCATGGAGTGACCCCCCCCCGCCGCATGGTAATGCGGCATGGAGTGCGAGCGCAGCGTTTTGCGCTCAAAACGCAAGCGAGAGCGAGTATCGGCAACGCCGATCGAGCCTCACCGAGAAGTCGCGGAAGAAAGGGTTCGCGGAGCTGCGTGAAGCGCAGGTTCACGAGGCGCAAGCAAGCCGGCCGTGGATACATGTCTTTGCGGCAATGAATATTGCCGCCTGTGCCGTAGTAAAATACACGTCACGCACAGCGCCATCAACACGGTTCTACTACAGAGCCGGATTGGTGTTCTGGAGAGGAGGCAGCAAAACTGATGCCCCTTCCAGTGACAGAATCCGCCTGGAGCGGTTTCGGTTCGCTCACGGGGGCACGTCGGGTTTGCTTGGGATACAGGCACCTTCCTGCGGGCCGCCCGTCCGGGGGCACAGCTCCAGTGATCAGTTCTCGCAGTCACCAGATCAACTTGTGAAGTTGAATGGATCTAGAAAAATGACGAACATAGAAAATGGTCTGGAATGACAATATTCCAGACCATTTTCTATGCGAAGGGCAGAAAATTTATTCCAGCACTTCCGCCTTGGTGATGAGCACGGGTTCCACCGGAACATCGCCAAACGGGCCGAAGTTTCCGGTTTTTACCTTGGCGATGGCATCAACCACGTCACTACCTTCGACGACCTTGCCGAATACCGCATAGCCCCAGCCTTGTGCCGTGGGGGAGCGAAAATTCAGGAAGTCATTGTCCTTCACATTGATGAAGAACTGGGCGCTGGCGGAATGGGGATCGGGCGTACGGGCCATGGCGATGGTATATACGTCGTTTTTGAGGCCGTTGTCCGCTTCGTTCTTGATAGTCGCGCGGGTGGACTTCTGATTCATGTCCGGAGTGAAGCCGCCGCCCTGGATCATGAATCCATCAATAACGCGGTGAAAAATCAAACCGTCATAAAACCCGTCTTTTACATACTGGACAAAATTTTCCACGGTAATGGGGGCTTTTTCCTCATCCAGCTCCAGGACAATGTCGCCCTTGGACGTTTGCAGCTTTACCTTCACGATTTTTCCTCCCTTGGCAGCTGAGGTCGAAGCAAAGGGCAGGGAGACACAGCTGATTCCCAGCACCAGAGCCAGACACATGGCAAGTAGTTTACGCATATGCACTCTCTTGATCAATATTTACCGCACGAAGGGAATTCCCCGACGCGGCCTTTCAGAAATAAGACATAACGGACAGTAAGGCAACGTATAGAGAAGAGACGCTTTATAATAAAATAGTGTTGAAACTATCCTTGACCGCCGGAGGCGCGAGTGTAGCGAGCCATGGAGGTTGACCGAATGGCGGCCCCTCAGGGGCCGTGCCCGTTGCCGAGCGGAGCGAGGCTTGAGGGCATCGAGAGCAGGGATGACGCCCCCCCCCCGCCGCATGGTAATGCGGCATGGAGGAGGGGTACGGAGTGCGAGCGCAGCGTTTTGAGCGCAAAACGCAGTTCGCGCCCATGCCGGAACAAAGGCACACGCCACGCACAGCGCCGTCAACATGATTCTACTACAGAGCCAGAAGAGAAGAAAGCCAGCTTAAGAATGGGAAGACAAGCAGTAGGGAAATTTTTGCGAGAACCTCAAGCTCTTGTATTTTCTCTGTGCGTTCCTCGATAGATATAATACGGTGGATTGATATCATATTTTTCAAAAGGTTTTTTCACGGTTGTGAAATTACAGGATCCGCTAGGGGATTCTCGCAAATCGGACTGGAAAAGCTTTTGTAATGTGGCTATACTGAGCCGCGGTCGCCCTCCGCAGGAGGGCGTGGATTGAAACGCGCAGGTGAGGACATCTCAGTATTTTGATCTGCTCATGTCGCCCTCCGCAGGAGGGCGTGGATTGAAACGCGCGGAGCGTGGAACGCCGTCACCCGATGCGGGGGTCGCCCTCCGCAGGAGGGCGTGGATTGAAACGAGCAGGACGGAACCCGCATCCATGCTCTCGTGCAGGTCGCCCTCCGCAGGAGGGCGTGGATTGAAACCGCTGTTCGGGGGGCCGTTTAGACTGGCGCTTACGTCGCCCTCCGCAGGAGGGCGTGGATTGAAACGCGAGCTGTCCCTTCAAGGTTCGCAGAATCTGAGAGTCGCCCTCCGCAGGAGGGCGTGGATTGAAACATTACGAGCATATGCCTCAGCCATACTGGCCAAAAGTCGCCCTCCGCAGGAGGGCGTGGATTGAAACTTGAAGTTTTGTCGAATCTGATGTGTCTCCACCTCGTCGCCCTCCGCAGGAGGGCGTGGATTGAAACCTTGTTGGCGTTGAGTTTCACGCTTTGAGAACCCGTCGCCCTCCGCAGGAGGGCGTGGATTGAAACATGTGAGTAACACCCTGTTTGAGGTTGATTTCATCGGTCGCCCTCCGCAGGAGGGCGTGGATTGAAACCAGAATTTGCCTGACATCGACGTGCAGTCAGCGATGGTCGCCCTCCGCAGGAGGGCGTGGATTGAAACATAGAGTATGGACTGAAAGCGCGTGGTTATAACTCGTCGCCCTCCGCAGGAGGGCGTGGATTGAAACCGCTTCACAAAACGCAAGAAACTTGCGTCCGATTGTCGCCCTCCGCAGGAGGGCGTGGATTGAAACCGTGATCCGATGGGGCCAAGGGCTAGCACGTTCTTGTCGCCCTCCGCAGGAGGGCGTGGATTGAAACGTCGTATATCGCTTCTGACCCTGCTGATCAGTCCGTCGCCCTCCGCAGGAGGGCGTGGATTGAAACGTCTGCTTCCTGCTGGTTGCAGACCGTGACGCCGGTCGCCCTCCGCAGGAGGGCGTGGATTGAAACCCCGAAGAGCTGACCACCAAATTATGATGTTCATGTCGCCCTCCGCAGGAGGGCGTGGATTGAAACACGCAATGTCACCAACAACACGATCAACCACTATCGTCGCCCTCCGCAGGAGGGCGTGGATTGAAACCTGCAAAGGATGGGAAAACGCCCGTGGATGCCGCGGTCGCCCTCCGCAGGAGGGCGTGGATTGAAACGGACAAGGGGGCGCGGATGGCGTCGATGACCGACGCGGTCGCCCTCCGCAGGAGGGCGTGGATTGAAACAGGAAGTCAATAATATTGCGGAAACAGCGGCGAAGGTCGCCCTCCGCAGGAGGGCGTGGATTGAAACTCATTGACAGTATTGCCAAGAGTCCAGTCTATATTGTCGCCCTCCGCAGGAGGGCGTGGATTGAAACTGATTGGCAATGGTATGCCAGAGCAGCAGATGCCCGTCGCCCTCCGCAGGAGGGCGTGGATTGAAACCACCAGAAGGATATAATATATTGACGGGTGTTATTGTCGCCCTCCGCAGGAGGGCGTGGATTGAAACTTCAATTTTGGTGATTATGTATGGTCAGAATCAAGTCGCCCTCCGCAGGAGGGCGTGGATTGAAACGTCTACTGACCGGCGGCAAGGGACACCATCTCACGGTCGCCCTCCGCAGGAGGGCGTGGATTGAAACCAGGGCAAGGAAAGTCAGGACGACTGGGGCTGCCGGTCGCCCTCCGCAGGAGGGCGTGGATTGAAACCCAAAGGGAGAAGAAACAGAAGTAGGAGATATTATGTCGCCCTCCGCAGGAGGGCGTGGATTGAAACTTCATGGCAATGCAGAAGGTTACCATGCCCAGCGGTCGCCCTCCGCAGGAGGGCGTGGATTGAAACAATCTAGGATGAAGAGTTGGCTCACCACCTAGAAGTCGCCCTCCGCAGGAGGGCGTGGATTGAAACCTCATGCCAGTACCACCCCGGCTCTTTCGGCGTGTCGCCCTCCGCAGGAGGGCGTGGATTGAAACTTCACCAGCGTAAAACGTATTTCCGTTATCCAATGGTCGCCCTCCGCAGGAGGGCGTGGATTGAAACCCCCCTGAACACAAGTACAAGATAGCGATATTAGGTCGCCCTCCGCAGGAGGGCGTGGATTGAAACCAGTCCATACCCTATAAATACGCGCGATTGTGTGGTCGCCCTCCGCAGGAGGGCGTGGATTGAAACGGGCTTCGGGCTTCGGGTTTCGGGCTTGAAGGGGTCGCCCTCCGCAGGAGGGCGTGGATTGAAACCAGCACCGGCGATGCGGGCGTGCCGCCCACAGCCAGTCGCCCTCCGCAGGAGGGCGTGGATTGAAACGCTTTGCAGCGGCATCGAGGCCGCAAGCGTGGCGGTCGCCCTCCGCAGGAGGGCGTGGATTGAAACGGCCTCTTATCGGCAGTTGCGATTACTCGCAACTAAGTCGCCCTCCGCAGGAGGGCGTGGATTGAAACATTTCCCCGGCTCCATTTTACGTCAGTCCGGTTTGTCGCCCTCCGCAGGAGGGCGTGGATTGAAACTCGGGCAAGGGCCTCCCGTGTACGCTGACTTATGGTCGCCCTCCGCAGGAGGGCGTGGATTGAAACGCGCTCCAGCCGTTCCACCTCCGCCCGCAGGCGCGTCGCCCTCCGCAGGAGGGCGTGGATTGAAACTGTCGTATCTACAGCTGGCTCAACTGCCGATGTGGCGTCGCCCTCCGCAGGAGGGCGTGGATTGAAACACTGCGAGCGCATAGCTCCCGAACAGGAATACGTCGTCGCCCTCCGCAGGAGGGCGTGGATTGAAACGGAGGGATTATGATCATTGTTACCCGACACCCGGGTCGCCCTCCGCAGGAGGGCGTGGATTGAAACGTTGTCGGACATCTTGGAGACTGGCGTCCTGCCGGTCGCCCTCCGCAGGAGGGCGTGGATTGAAACTGATGAAGATGGCCACCTCATGCGGATACGCGAGGTCGCCCTCCGCAGGAGGGCGTGGATTGAAACTATGTCTCCCATATAGTGAGGCAGGCCGTGTCTTGGTCGCCCTCCGCAGGAGGGCGTGGATTGAAACGAGTACCGCCTCAATTTCGCGTCTGTGGGACAGAGGTCGCCCTCCGCAGGAGGGCGTGGATTGAACTCTTTTCCTGACATATTGCGCTTGTTCTGGTGTACCCCCTCGAGGTATATTCGGAACGCAGATGCGCCCATGAATTCATGTTGAGGAGGGGAAAAGATGCTTTATGCCCATACTGCAGGAGACTCGGAAGAGAAGTGGCAAAGCCTTGAAGAACATCTTCATTGTGTGGCGGAACGTGCTGCCGAGTTTGCTGTTCCTTTTCACGGAGAGCATTTTGCGCGATTAATCGGATTGCTTCATGATCTTGGTAAGGCTTCAGAAGCATTTCAAAAGCGTCTACGTGGGCTGGGGCCAAAGGTGGATCATTCTTCTGCCGGTGCACGGGAACTTCTTGCTTGCTGGAGTTTGGCATCTGATCCCAAATTGCGCGGAGCGGGGCGATGGCTTGCGTGGTTGCTGGCTTATTGCATTACCGGGCACCATGCAGGTTTGCCTAATCATGGCGAATCCCCTGAAGACCCCGCTTCTCTCTGGATGCGTTTGACTCAAAGTGAGATTCCGGATTATTCACCGGGATTAAGTCTTGTTTCATTGCCTTCCCCTGAAGAACTGCGCATTCCTTTGCATCCTGAGGCAACTCCGGCGTTCACCTATTCACTGTTTGTGCGCATGTTGTTTTCCTGTCTGACAGACGCGGACTGGCTCGACACTGAACGGTGTTGTGATCCTTTACGGGCTGACTTGAGGAAGCATCTTCTGCCTTCCATGGGGGCATTGGCAAAGCTTTTAGAAACACGGTTAAAGGAAAAAAATTTTCTTGAAGAAGGAGCGGAAAACAGGTTGGGTGAAGCCCTTCCTCGTCCAACATTGATTACTGTCGGACGTAAAGCTATTTTGAACTGTTGCCTTAAAGCCGCAGAGCTGGAGCCGGGAGCCTTTTCTCTTACCGTTCCTACAGGGGGAGGCAAGACGCTTTCTTCTCTCGCGTTTGCGCTGGAACATGCGCGGCGTCATGGTTTGCGTCGGGTGATTCTTGTTGCTCCGTATACCAGCATTATTGAACAGAATGCTGCGGTTCTCAGAGATTTACTGGGAGAAGAGGCTGTTCTGGAACATCACGGGAATTATCTCCATCCTGGAGAGGAAAGCGATGATGTGGAATCCACCCAGGAGGCTTTACGTTTTCGCCTGGCAACGGAAAACTGGGAAGCTTCAATCGTCGTGACGACTGCTGTTCAGTTTTTTGAGTCTTTGTTTTCCTGCCGTCCGGGGCGTTGTCGCAAACTGCACAACATTGTCCGTAGCGTAGTTGTATTGGACGAAGCGCAGATGATGCCCATTGCTCTGCTTGCCCCTTCCGTGGCCGCACTGCGAGAACTTGTACGGCATTATGGGGTAAGTGTCGTGTTTTGCACAGCCACCCAGCCCGCGCTGGAAAGAGCGGATGATTTTAAATGCGGTTTTCCGAAGGAGGAAATTCGGGAAATCATTCCAGATGGAATATCCCGACGTTTGTTTGAAATTTTTAAGCGTGTCGAGGTTTCCCATATAGGTACGCTTAAAACTGAAGAGTTGGCCTGCGGGATTGCCGAACAGAAACAGACACTGTGCATCGTCAATACCCGTAAGGCCGCTCGTAATCTATATGATGCTCTGCTTGAAGAGACTCACGATCACAGCGCGGTGTTTCACCTCAGTTCCCTTATGACGCCTGCGCACCGGAGCGACATGCTCACGCGTATCCGCGCCCGTCTTGATGAAAAGTTGCCCTGCCTCGTAATCAGCACCTCGCTTATTGAATGCGGGGTAGATATCAGTTTTCCCGCAGTGTTCCGAGAAGAAAACGGTCTGGATTCTCTGGCGCAGGCAGCCGGGCGTTGTAATCGGGGTGGAGAATGGGAACGTGGGCAGGTTTTTGTTTTTTCCTTTGCCGATGCGCCTTCAAAGCCGATGGGAGACGTTGCACGCCGGGCAGCTATTTTTCGCGACGTTGCGCAACGTTTTTCTGATCTGTTTTCTCCCGAAGCCGTAGGGGAATTTTTTCATCAACAGCGTATCTACGATAATGTGGATGGAAAAAATATTCTTTCAGATCTGGAAAAAACTGCAAGACTTTCACCAAAAGAACCGTATTTTGATTTTCGAAGTATGGACTCCGCGTATTGTTTTATTGAACCGGGCATGACATCGGTGATTGTTGAATGTGATCTTCAGGGAGATAGAGAATCTGCGGATCTCGTACGATGTATTGAGACATTTGACGCATCCTCTTCTGTTTATCGGAAACTCCAACGGCATACAGTTCAGATACGTCCGCATGAATTGAAACGGTTACGGGCGGCAGGAAATGTGGAGTTGGTTGCTGAACAGTTCTATGTCGTACGAGGGGGCGTCGGCTACAGGCCCGATGTCGGGTTGTGCCCGGACGATCCGCTGTGGGTCGCCGATTCCGATTTGATTTTTTAGTATTGTGCCCGGTTAGAGCAATTTCACTGTTGATAGCGTTGCGCGGAACGTATGGTTTTGCTACGGCACGGACGGCAACATGCGTTGCCGCAAAGGCAACCCGTGTTCCACACGCGCCAGCGGCAGTCGTTAGGCGACGAAGGAGCCTTACGAATGGCGACAGCAGAGATAAGGCGACATGTATCCACGGCCGGATCGGCCTCCATTGCTCGCTACACTCGCGCCTCCGGCGGTCATGGTGAGTTTCAACATTATTCTGGAACAGAGCCAATAAAAGAAGCTGACCAGGGATATTTTGTTCCCCATTGCATAAAAAATACGTTGGGGCTATAGTGGATAAAAAGAGATTTCATCAAAAATTCCTTTGTGGTTTGAGACGTCCCCCTTCAGGGGGAAAAGAGTAGATGAAATCCTTTTCCGTACCCCCTCCCTTCAGGGAGGGGCAATCCGCACGACCCCTATCCGTCGGCTGCGGAGTCAGTCGACGGATGGGGCGACTGTGGATTGAAACATTGTTTCTTTTGCTGTTTGCAAAGGAGGAAGTATGCCATACGGCATCCGCCTGAAAGTCCATGGCGAGTATGCACTGTTTACCAGACCGGAAGCAAAGGCCGAGCGTTGCTCCTATGATGTTCCGACGCCTTCCGCCGCTCGCGGTATACTGGAGGCTATTCATTGGAAGCCGGCTATTCGTTGGGTCGTGGATCAGATTCATGTTCTGAATCCCATCCGTTTTGATACTATCCGTCGTAATGAAGTCTCATCCAAAGGGCCAAGTGTGAAAACCATGCGCGGAGCCCTGAAAAGCGGAACGCGGCTTTCGCTGGAAATAGAGGATTATCGTCAACAAAGGGCTTCGCTGCTCCTTCATGATGTGGCGTATGTTATTGAGGCGCACTTTGTCATGACAGATCGGGCCGGGCCGGAAGATAACGAGGGGAAACATCTGGACATTTTCAATCGGCGTGTGGCAACGGGGCAGTGTTTTCATCAACCTTGCCTTGGGTGTCGGGAATTCCCCGCTTTTTTCGAACCGGTTGGAGAGGCGTTGCCTGTTTCTGCGCTGGCAAATGATGCCCCTCGCGATTTGGGGATTATGCTGTACGATATCGATTTCAACAATGGCATGCGCCCCGTTTTTTATCGGCCAAGGTTGGAGAACGGCGTCATTGATGTGGCTCGTTGGCATCGGGAGGCACTATGTTCCTGAGCGAATTGTACAAGTATAAAAAAAGAATGGAGGCGGATGCCGCTTCCGGAATGACTCCGGAAGGATACAGTGAAGAAAACATTTCATTCGTGCTGCGGATTAAGCCGGACGGCCGGTTGCTGGATTGCATCAGCCTGCTTTCCGATAAGGGAAAGGCTCGCCGCATGCAGGTTCCGGCTGCTGTGAAGCGGACTGTGGGCATTGAGCCGAATTTTCTCTGGGATAATACGGGCTATGTGCTGGGTGTGGACGGCAAAGGGAAGGATGAGCGCACGGCAAAAACGTTTGCGGCGTTTCAGGATCGTCATCGCAAAGCGGCGGAACGCAGCGGCAATGCCCGCATCCGTGCGGTTTCTGTATTTCTGGACGCATGGGATCCCAAGGCATTTACGGACTTGCCGGATCACGAGCTCATGCTCGACGCCAACCTCGTTTTTCGTATTGAAGGAGACTCGTGTTATGTTCATGAGGCTCCTGATGTGCGAGAGGCATGGTTGAAATTGCGGGCGGAAGACGAGGCGGTGACGCGTGGCGTATGCCTGATTACCGGAAAGGAAGGCGTCATTTCCGCTGTCCATCCTGCGGTAAAAGGGGTGCCGGGAGCACAGTCGGCCGGGGCTGCTCTGGTTTCTTTCAACTGTGAAGCCTTTACCTCCTACGGCAAGGAGCAGAGCCTGAATGCTCCGGTCAGTTCAGAGGCTGCGGAAGCCTATACTTCAGCGCTCAACTATCTGCTCAGGCGGGATAATCATCATGTTATCCAGTTTGGAGACGCCAGTGTCATATTTTGGGCGGAAAACCCCGGCCCGGCGGAAAATTTCATGTATACACTGGCGGGAATGAATGCTCTGGAGGAAGACCCTCCGGCTGAAGACGGAGAAACTGTCAAGCTTGTCCGTGCGGCCCTGGATGCGCTGAAACGCGGCAAGGCAGTACGAGAAGTACTGGCCGAGCTCGGGCCGGAGCAACCTTTTTTTGTTCTGGGGCTGGCGCCCAATCAGGCTCGTCTGGTCATCCGGCTATGGGAACAGTCAAGCTTTGGCGACATGGTCGAACGGATTTTACGTTTTCGTCGTGAGCTGGAAATGGAGCGGGAATTTCCCACGCAACCGAAGTGGCCTGACTTTTGGCAGCTCATGAAAGAAATTGCTCCACAAGGCAAGATGGAAAATCTTCCTAAAAATCTTGGCGGAGGTCTGGTACGCGCCGTCTTTTCCAACCTGCCCTATCCCCGGAATTTTTATAGTGCCGTCATCGGGCGTATCCGGGCCGACAAAAGGGTGGGATATCTGCGCGCGGCGCTGCTCAAGGCCTGCCTTATCCGTAACTTCAAGCATGAGGATATGCCGGTGACATTGGATAGTTCTCGTAAAGATGCCCCATATCTCCTGGGCAGGTTGTTTTCTTTGTTGGAAAAAAATCAGCGGGATGCGCTCGGACAGCTTAATGCCAATCTGGCCGACCGTTATCTTGCTGCGGCTTCAGCGACGCCGGGTATGGTGTTCCCCCGATTGCTTCGGCTTTCCACTTTCCATGCTCGTACGGCCCGGAGCAAGGCAGGCGTTCCGACCACGGCGGCTCTCAAGACAATGGCCGCAGTTATGGACGATATTCACGACTTCCCGGCGCGCCTTTCCATTGTGGAACAGGGCGTTTTCTTTCTTGGATACCAGCAGCAGACCAACGCCAATTATCAGAAAAAAGAGCAGGAGCAAGCATGAGCGCCATCAGCAACCGGTATGAATTCGTTCTTTTCTTCGATGTGGAAAACGGCAACCCCAATGGCGATCCCGATGCAGGCAATATGCCGCGCATTGATGCGGAAACCCAGCATGGTTTGGTTACGGATGTATGCTTGAAACGTAAAATTCGTAATTATGTGGAACTGGCGAAGAATGATGCGGAGCATTATCATATTTATGTTCGTGAAAAAGCTGTGCTTAACCGCCAGAATCAGCTTGCCTATGATGCCTGTGGCCTTCAGCCCGGCAAAAAGGTAGCTGGTCGAGAAGAGTCGGTGCGGCTTACGCAATGGATGTGTGCGAATTTTTTTGATATCCGTGCATTCGGTGCGGTGATGACCACGGAAGTGAACTGCGGCCAGGTGCGGGGCCCGGTGCAGTTGACCTTTGCGCGCAGTATCGACCCCATCATGCCGTCCGAGATCAGCATCACCCGCATGGCTGTGACCAACGAGAAAGATTTGGAAAAAGAACGCACCATGGGCCGAAAGTCCATTGTTCCCTATGCGCTGTACCGGACGGAAGGCTTTATTTCCGCACCGTTGGCTGAAAAGACAGGATTCAGCTCTGAGGATCTTGAGTTGCTGTGGGAAGCTCTGATCAATATGTTTGAACACGATCGTTCCGCCGCGCGCGGCAAGATGACCGCCCGCAAGCTTTTTGTCTTCAAGCACGAGAGTCGGATGGGCAATGCCTCCGCGCAATCGCTGTTCGAGCGCATTGTGTCTGTTCGTACCGGAGAAGAGCCCGCGCGGGCCTTTTCCGATTATACCATCAAGGTCGATACCGAAGGGCTGAAAGGCGTCGAACTGTTGGAAAAGCTTTAATTCCTCTCTTTTATGTGTGTCGGGGTATGTTTCCGCCTCCCGGCGCAGGCTGGTTGTGTTTATTCTTTGTTCCAGAGTGTTGTCATGGATGAAAGCGAGCTCGTGCCCATTTCCGCGCTTCAGCATTATGTGTTTTGTCCCCGGCAATGCGCGTTGATTCACCTGGAACGGCTGTGGCAGGAGAATGTCCATACAGCAGAAGGGCGGATCATGCATGAGGCTGCCCATACGGAAAGCTCCAGACGCAGGGGGGAAGTCCGCATTGCGACCGCTTTGTCGTTGCGCTCAATGGCGTTGGGAGTGTTCGGGCAGGCTGATGTTGTGGAGTTTTATCGGGAAGAACATATCTGGCGCCCCTATCCGGTAGAGTACAAGAAAGGGCACGTACATAAAGATATGGACGCCGATATGGTGCAGCTTTGTGCGCAGGCGCTCTGTCTGGAGGAAATGCTGGATAGAACGGTGTCGGAAGGAGCGCTGTTTTACGGGGAGCCTCGCCGCCGCACTCGGGTGGAATTTTCCGGAGAATTGAGGGAAAGAACTCGAGACGTGGCGAAAGCCGTCCATGAATTGTTTGTGTGTGGGCTTACTCCCGTTCCGGACAGACTGTTGCTGGATTCAGGTAAATGCCGTTCCTGTTCTTTGCTGGACTGGTGCCTGCCGGATTCGGCAATGTCCAGCGCTTCGCGTTATCTGGAGCGCCTGCGCAGGGGGGTGGAATGAAGCGGCATCTCAACACTCTGTTTGTCACAACGCAGGATGTATGGCTTGCCAAGGAAGGCGAGTGTGTTGCGCTGTTCCGGGAGCGCAAACTCATGGGGAAAATTCCGCTCCACACTCTGGAAGCCATTGTCTGTTTCGGTCGGATTTCAGCCAGCCCCTATTTGCTCGGACATTGTGCCGAGTGCGGTGTCAGCGTTGCCTGGATGACAGAGCAGGGGAGATTTCTTGCGACAGTAAACGGGCCGACTTCGGGTAATGTCCTGCTGCGGAGAAATCAGTACCGTATGGCCGATTCCCCTTTGCAAAGCGCGGAGCTGGCAAGGGCATTCACCATCGGAAAGATTGCCAACTGCCGGACAAATCTTCTGCGCCGCAATCGGGACTATCCTTCGCCTTTGCTTGAAGACGCTTCACGCCATTTAGCCTCTTGCCTTGAACGACTCCAGCCCGGTCTGGCTTCCGATTCTGTGCGCGGTATTGAAGGTGAAGCAGCCCGGGTGTATTTCGGGGCTTTTCCCGCCTTTATCGCAGGCGGGACGGGGCTGAGCTTCAACGGACGGAGTCGACGCCCTCCACAGGATGAAATCAATGCCCTGCTGTCTTTCCTGTATGCCCTGCTGGTCAATGATGTGCGTGGGGCCTTGGAAAGCGCGGGGCTGGATTCAGCCGTCGGTTTTCTGCACCGGGATCGACCGGGGAGGCCGGGGCTGGCTCTGGACGTTATGGAGGAGTTCCGGCCCTATCTTGCGGATAGGCTTGCCCTGACCCTGATAAACCGGCGGCAGATAACAGCGGGGAATTTTGTGTGTTCGGAAAGCGGCGGGTACACCCTCAAGGACGATGCCCGCAAGGTGGTGCTGACGGCGTGGCAGGAGCGTAAAAGAGAAATTGTGGAGCATCCCTTTTTGAAAGAAAAGATGAGCGTCGGGTTGCTCTGGCATATGCAGGCGCGTTTATTGGCCCGCCGTATCCGGGGGGAAATGGATGCGTATCCCCCTGTTTTAATCCGGTAGACGTGATGCTGGTATTAATAAGTTACGATGTGAATACGGAAGATACGGCGGGAAAGCGCCGTCTTCGCCGCATCGCCAGATTGTGCGAGAGTTGGGGGCAGCGGGTACAGTTTTCCGTATTTGAATGCAAACTGGAACCTGCCCAATGGAAAAAACTGCGGGCAGCGCTGTTGGATGAAATGAATCCGGAGACGGATAGTTTGCGGTTTTACATGCTGGGTGCGAACTGGCGCGGGAAAATCGAACACCAGGGGGCGAAACCCGCGTACGATCCGGAAGGAACGCTCATATTCTGATTTTAAGGAGTATTAAGGAGAGCGTGAGAAGGGCGGGGAAAACTTTTTCCCGCCCCGCTCACAAATTACCATCTTCTCCCTATATGTGCAGGGAAATTCCCGTACCGGGGCCATAAGGAACGAGCATGGTTCCGGGAGATGTGCCGGTATAGGCCTGGGCCGCACGACGTACATCAAGGGCAGATGCGGAATATTCTTCATTACTGCCAGTGAGGTAACCAGAACTGAGGCCAGAGGATAAACCGGAAGAGAAGGCGGAAGATGAACCGTAGTTCTGCCCGGCAAAGGCAGTAGAGGCGTCGATGCCGCTCACTGCTGAAGAAAGCTGAACTCCCGGTGCGGCAAACGACGCCTCGGCCTGGCGAGCCGCGAGGTAGCCTTCTGCCGTGCCAAGCGCCGAAGCTCCATCCCGCAGGGAATCGTTTGCCGCTACATGGGCGGCCTGCGCGGAGAGAAAGGCGGGGCGTGAGGCAAGAGCTGCATCTGCTGCAAAACGCGCGTCAACGGCAAGCGCATCGCCCTGCTGCCAGGCGGCGCGGGCGTCAGCGAGACTGGCGTTCAGGGCGACATAAAACGCGGCGTCCACAGAAGCCTGATCGCCGGCGGCAAGCCCAAACGCTTGCGCGTCCTGCGCGGCAAAAGTCTGCTTTTGCGCCGCCTGGGCATTGATGAGGGCTTCGTCTTCCGCGGCGGTGCGAAGCTGAGAAGCCTTCCTGATGGTTGCGGCATTCTCCGGCCAGACGATATGACCGAAACTGTCCGTACCGCGCAAAAGCTGCCGGGGCGGGCCGCTGATGCTTTCCGCCGGTCCGCCCAGTTCAGGCGGGCCGCTGACGCCTTTGGCAGGCCCATCCAGGCTGGATCGGCTTTGCCCATTATCACGCCTGTTTTCCTGAAGTTCCTTGCGGGCTTCGGCTTCAAGCCTGGCCGCGTCTGACGCAACGGAGTGATCCTGTGCGGAAGGCTCGGAGGGAGCGGACGCTGCGGACTTGATTCTGCGGGCCTTTTCGAGACTTTCTTCCGGAGTGCTGCCGGGGGAGGTATCAATATGGACTTCTCCGCCTATGGCATAGCGTTTGCCGTCAGGGCCGATCTGGTAGGTATAGGTTGCAGCGCCTCTGGCAAGACCTCCCGCCGCCGTTTTGTGGGCGCGTTCATGCGCTCGGACTTCCTGATCTCGCTTTTGCAGTTCCCGGACGAGCCGTTTGTCTTCGTCGGAAAGACGAAGTCCGGTTGAATCCGTCGATTTGTTGAGATCAAAGGATATGCCTGTGGAGCCTCTTCTTTCGCGATAGTCACCGCCCCTGAAAGAGAAATCAAGCCCGAGCGGGAGGCTGCCATATACGCCGAGACCGCTGATGTCCATACAAAAATCCCTCTATTGCTGTACAACATTGAATATTTTGTATTCAATGTTAAGATTGCTTCGCCGAAAGCGTGGGGCATCGCGGCGGAGTCTCGCTCCGGTCAGCTCCGAGAGCATTTCAAAGTAAACATAACCTATAGTTCCTATCGACCATGGCGTTACAAGATATTAGAGTCATTTCACGAAAAAGAAAAGAGCGGAGTCGCATGAAATATTTTGATGGCATTATTCTCGGTGCCGGACCCGGCGGTCTGTTTGCCGCGCGGGAGGCTGCCCGGCGCGGTCTTTCCGTGGCTCTGATCGAGGCGCAGGACAGAGCGGGGCGCAAGCTGTCCATGGCCGGAGGAGGCATGGGCAATATCACCAACCGGAATCTTTCTCCCGCGTATTTTACCGGTGAGGTTCCCGAGTTTTGCAAGGGAGCATTGCGCCGCTTCGGAACCAGCGATGCGCTTGCGCTCCTGGCCGAGTTGCGTATCCCCTGGGAGGAACGGGATTTCGGTCAGATATTCTGCCTTGAACCTGCGTCTGTTCTTGCTCGGCGCATGCAGGATGCCGCGATCTCCAGCGGTGCAATGTTCTTTTCCGGTGCTCCGGTCCGTGAGTGTATACGCGAAGGAGAAGCCTTTCATATAAGTTGCGGACAACATCGCTTCTCTGCGCCGCAGTTACTGATTGCCTGTGGAAGCCCGGCCTGCCCCCAGTCGGGAGCGGGAGACTCTGGCGCCCGGCTGGCTGCCCGGCTGGGGCATCGAATTATTCCTTTCCGTCCGGCCCTGGTTCCTTTTGTCATGCCGCAGGATTGGCCTTTGCACGGTCTGGAAGGCATCAGTCTGCCCGCGCGTTTGAGTGTGGATACTGTGGACGGCCCGGTTGCTGACCCTTGCGATGTGCGTTCCGTGTTATTTACGCATCGCGGGCTCAGCGGGCCGGGGGGATTGGTCGCGTCCTGTCGCTGGAAGGCAGGCCATGCGCTGACAGTGGATTTTCTGCCGGGCGATAATTTGCGCGAACTCATGCACCAGACGGGAAACGGCAGACAACTGGTGCGTACATTGCTGGCGCGGCGTATGCCCGCACGCCTGGCCGAGCGGCTTGCGCCGCAGGAGCTGGCCGGGCGCAAGGTAGCGGAACTGGGAAAAAAGGACAGAGAGCGCCTGTGCTCCGCCGTTCATGCGCATCGGGTCGTTCCTTCGGGAACGGAGGGCATGCGCAGGGCCGAGGCCGCTTCCGGCGGGGTGGATGTGCGGGAACTCGGGCCTGGTATGGAAAGCCGGCTGCTTTCCGGGCTGTTCTTTTGCGGCGAGGTCATGGATATGACCGGGCTGCTTGGGGGGTACAATATCCATTGGGCTCTGGCGTCGGCGTTTGCCGCATCGCGGGCCATGGCGGCCAGGAAAAAATAGACCGGCGGGCAGTCCGCGATCAACCCGCTTTAGAGCATTTTGTCATTGAAATGCTCTCGGAGTCGAGCGGAGCGAGGCTCATC
>CAJTSU010000076.1 GCA_910579055.1 uncultured Mailhella sp.
TTATGTGTGAAAGATAATCAAGCTGTTTTAAAAAGGGAAATTGAAGAGTATGTGCAGAGTGAAGAGCTACGTCAAAAAATGGATACAATTTGTCAGATTGAAAAGAATCGGGGCAGAGTAGAAATCCGAACAGGTTATGTCCTTACCGGGATAAACTGGCTTGAAAGCGGAAGAGACTGGACAAATCTTCAATGTATAGGAGCAATACATAGAGAATTTGAAACAAAACAGGGAAGAAGCAGCGAGTGGCAATACTACATATCAAGCCGGGTTCTGACAGCGGAAGGGCTGCTCCATCATGCAAGGCAGGAATGGTCAGTGGAATGTATGCACTGGCTCCTGGATGTGCATTTTGGTGAAGATTATTGCAGAGTTGCAAACCGGACAATTCAACAAAATTTGAATATGGCAAGGAAATTTGTATTGAATATCCTAAGGCGGCACAAAACCCAAAGCTCCTCGACCCAGCCACTTTCGAATATCATGTTGCAGTGTTTGCTTGATAATTCCTATATTTCTGAGGTGTTGGGTAAAAATTGATTTCCGTGGCCACATGTGAAATGCCCTTGACAGCGCCATACGCTGGTTTATAAGTTCACTTTTTCTTTCACCTTCAACGAGAGGGAACGCTCATGAAAGGCATTTTTACGGCGCTGGCGCTGACTGCCGCGCTTCTTGTCCCGTCGGTTCCGTCCGCCCGGGCTGCCGGTAAAACACTGGTTGTCGGCACCAACGCTACCTTCCCGCCCATGGAGTTTGTGGACAAGGACAAAAAAATCACCGGCTATGAAATGGATCTGGTGCGCGCCGTGGCCAAAGAAGCAGGCTATGACGTCACTATCAAAAACGCTGAATTTGACGGGCTCATCAGCGACGTGGCCAATGGCAACTGCGACCTCATCTCCGCCTGCATGACCATTACACCCGAACGACAGAAGGCTGTGCTTTTCTCCGACCCCGTCTATACCCTGAAGCAGGCCTGCGTAGTGCCTTCCGGTTCCGCCATTGCCTCCATGGATGATCTTGCCGGCAAAAAAGTCGGCGCCCAGCTTGGCACCACCGGCTCCTTCGCGGTAAAGAAGCTGGCCCCCAAGGCCCAGCTCCGCAATTACGACGACGTGGGCCTGGCCTTCCAGGACATGAAGAACGGCAATATCGACGCCGTAGTGTGCGATGACCCGGTGGCCACCTACTACGCCAACCATGACGCCGATTACGCCGACACGCTGAAACTCGCTTTCCTTACTGAAGAAGGTGAAAGTGTCGGTTTCGCATTCCGCAAGGGAGATACGGAACTGGTTCAGCAGTTTAATGAAGCCCTGGCCCGCCTTCGTGCCAACGGTACGGAAAAAGTGCTGCTCCAGCAGTGGAAGATGGGCAAGTAAATCGGGTATTGCGCAATCCCCGACAATCCGCCCGGCTTTTTCGGGAAGCCCGGGCGCTATCATGCCGCTCTGTACGGCTTCACCTTTCCGCAATCAAGAGTTCTGCCACTATGAAACACGTTATTTCCGCTCTGGCGCTTATCGTTGCGCTTGCCACTCCTTCCCTTGCCTCCGCCGCAGAAAAAACGCTCGTGGTCGCCACTAGCCTGTGGCCCCCCATGACTATGGTAGATGAAAACAAGAACGTCATCGGCTATGAAATGGATGTGGTTTCTGCCGCCGCCAAGGCAGCCGGGTATGACGTCAAACTGGTCAATACCTCCTGGGACGGGATTTTCTCTCTGCTCGAATCCGGCAATAGCGATATCATTGCCTCCTGCGTGACAATTACCGACGCACGTAAAAAGAAGTATCTTTTTTCTGAGCCTTTTTATTCCTTCAAGCAGGCCTGCGTTGTTCCCACTGCGTCTGCCATTGCCGATATGGACGGGCTCAAGGGCAAGCGCGTGGGTGCGCAGATTGGCACCACCGGACATGTTGTGCTGCAAAAAAAACTGCCCTCCGAAAACATCGCGGCGTACGACGATGTGGGCCTTGCTTTTGAAGACCTGAAGGTCGGCCGCATTGACGCCGTGATGTGCGATGACCCGGTGGCCGCCTATTATGCCAACCGCAAAGAAGGCTACACCGATCTTATGAAGCTGGCCTTCATCACCACTGAAGGCGAAGATGCGGGGTTTGTATTCCGTATGCAGGATGCCCGGTTGAAGGACGACATCAACAAGGGGCTCGCGGCCATTCGTGCCGATGGCACGGAAAAAGCCATTAAAATAAAGTGGATGGGCAAAGCAGACTAAGGCGTGTTAACTTTTTGGGGTTCTGCCCCGTACCCCGACGGGGGGAATCATTCCCCCCAATCCCCCTCAATGCGAGCCGGAACCCTGTGTTCCGGCTCGCATAGTTCAAACCTCCGCCAGAGCCTTGCACCACAAGCGAATTGCAGCTATCCAGCATTGCGAAGGAATTTTTGCTGAATCTACGCGTCGGCCCGGTCGGCCAGGGCGGCCACAGAAGGCAGAACCTTGCCCTCCAGAACTTCCAGGAACGCCCCGCCGCCAGTGGACAAATACCCCATCTTGTGGCCCATGCCGAAGCTTTCTACTGCGGCTACGGCGTCACCGCCGCACACCAGCGTATAAGCGGAAGAAGAAGCCAGTACTTCCGCCAGCTCACGGCTCCCTTTGTCAAACGGTTCAGTCTCAAATGCGCCCAGCGGGCCGTTCCACACGATGGTGCCCGCATCGGCCAGCAGAGCCGCATATTTCTTCACACTGCGTTCCGCCACGTCCAGCACGCAGTCATCAGGCCCTACATTCGCGGCATCCTTCACTTCAGCCTTTTCCGGCTGATCCAAAGCAGGAGCAACTACCACGTCCACAGGCAGGGGCAGTTTCACCCCGCGCGCGGCCGCCAGCTCCATCAGACGCTTCGCCTCGGGAACAAGTTCCTCTTCCACCAAAGACTTGCCCATGTTCAGCCCGGAGGCCAGCATAAACGTATTGGCAATTCCGCCGCCCACAATGAGGCCGTCCACGGTATGGATCAGATTTTCCAGCACAGTGAGCTTGGTGGAAACCTTGGAACCGCCCACAATGGCATACAAGGGGCGTTTCGGCTGCTCCAGCACCTGCGTGGCAGCTTCCATTTCCGCCAGCATGAGCGGCCCGGCCACGGCAGTTTCAGCCGCACGGATTGCAGCTTCGGTAGAAGCATGCGCGCGGTGTGCCGCCCCAAAGGCATCCATAACATAAACATTACCCAGACCGGCGAGCTTCGCGGCCAGTTCGGGGTTATTCTTTTTTTCCCCCTTGAGAAAACGCACGTTTTCACACAGAGCCACTTCCCCCGGCCTGATATCCAGACCGGCAAAGGGATCCGCAACAAAGCGCACGGGCAGTCCAAGCAGTTCGCCCATACGCGCGGCCACCGGCTTCAGAGAAAAAACTTCGTCGTATTCGCCTTCCACAGGCCGTCCCAAATGGGACAGCGCGATGACAGAAGCCCCTTTGTCCAGCGCAAGGCGGATGGTGGGCAATACGGCGCGGAGGCGTTTGTCGTTGCTGATCACCCCGTTCTTCATGGGTACATTGAGATCCAGACGCATGACCACGCGCTTGCCTGCGAGGTCGACATCATTCATGGAAAGAGCTTTCATGGCGTCTCCTGGGTTTGGATATGGCATTGCGGGAGGCCCCGCATACGGAACTTCAACCCGTATACATCATTACCATCGGCAAGGGAACACTTTCCAGGGTGTTCAAGCAGCAAGGGAATACCTGTCATGCCCTCGCGGCAACCGCACACGCCTTCGGAATGCCCGTTGGGCGGTACCCTGCAAGCGACTTGCAAACCTCCTGAGTGATGGGGCGTGCGGCCTCTGTAACGGCTGACAAGAGGCCTTCCGCTCGATTCCGGCAACTCCGTAGCGCATTTCAATAATTCCAATGCTCCAAAAACTGCGCTGAAAAAAGCTATCCCCGGCAGTCGAGCTCCCTGCGGCAAGGCAATTCCAGCATTCCTTACTCCGCGCCCGGAGGCAGGCGATCCATCCGGTAAAGGGCCAGCAGCATTCCCACAGCGCCCAGGGTCAGAAACAGCGGCCCGAACAGCCAGAGCACCAGCGGCACCAGAAAATAAAAAGCCCGCATGCCAAGGTGAAACTGTTGCGCGGCCTGCTCAAGACAGGCAGCGGCAATGCGTATTCTACGCCCTGCCTCGCCGGGCGCGGTACATGTGCCGATCATGAAACTCACATGGCCATACAGACGTATGGATGAGGCAAAGCAAAAAAAGGCGAAAAACAGCGTCAGCAACAACGCCAGTACCTTGATTACCAACAGATCCGGTGAAGAGCTTCCGAACACATGCAGCAAGCGCCATGCCCCGGCCTTGTCGTCCGCAGACGAAGCCAGAGAAAGCACACCCAAGGCCAGCACGGAAGACGTGGACGCCATGAAGGATGCCACCATGGTGGAATTGCGCAAAGTCTGTACACCCAGTATCCCGTCCTTGCCGCGCACCACGCTGGCCACCCACTCCCTCCGGGTAGCGCCGGCCACACCCTGCACGGTATGCAGCGGGCAATTCGTCCGTTTGCGCGCGATGAACAGGTGATACGCCAGAGCCATGATCCCGACAAAAAGAAACGCCGCCACGTCCGGATTGAAGGGATCAAACGCGTTCATCAGCTTCTCGCCTGCCTCGCCAGGTTGAGCAATCCGGTCATGGAATCCACAAGCGTCGTTCTGTCCTCCACATCCTGCCGCAGATACTCGTTAATGGGATCGCGCATGCGAATGGCCGCATCGATCTCAGGGTTGGACCCCTGCGCATAAGCGCCGATATTGATCATGTCTTCTGCCGACTTGTAATTGGCCATGAGCGAGGTGACTACCCGGCCAGCCTCCACCACGTCCCGTTCGCAGATATCATTACGCAAACGGCTGATGGAGCGGAGCACGTCAATGGCCGGAAAATGCCCCTGGTCGGCAAGCTGACGGGTAAGCACAATATGCCCATCCAGAATGGAACGTACCGCGTCGGCAATGGGTTCATTGAAATCATCCCCATCCACCAACACCGTATAAATACCTGTGATGCTCCCTTTCTCAACTTTGCCGGCCCGTTCCAGCAGACGGGGAAGCTGGGCAAAGACCGAAGGCGTGTAGCCCTTGGTGGTGGGCGGCTCCCCTGTGGCAAGCCCCACCTCGCGTGAAGCCATGGCGAAACGCGTCACGGAGTCCATCATGAGCAATACGTCCTTGCCCTGATCCCGGAAATATTCCGCCACTGCCGTGGCCGCATAGGCCGCGCGCATACGCACCAGAGAGGATTGATCCGAAGTGCCCACAATGACCACGGAACGGGCCATGCCTTCAGGCCCCAGATCCTTTTCCATAAATTCCAGCACTTCGCGGCCGCGTTCGCCGATCAGGCCCATGACATTGACATCGGCCTCCGTGTAGCGGGCCATCATCCCCATGAGTGTGGACTTGCCCACGCCCGACCCGGCCATGATACCCACGCGCTGCCCCTTGCCCAAGGTCAGCAGACCGTTTACGGCCCGCACGCCCACATCCAGCATTTCGGCGATGCGCGGCCTTTCCAGCGGCGCGGGAGGTTTGGCGTACAGCGGAACCATGCCTTCAGGCGTAATGGGAGCCTTGCGATCCAACGGTTTGCCGAACGCGTCGAACACGCGCCCGAGCAGCCCCGGCCCCACCGGAAACACCGGGGGCAGGCTGGAGTTGCGGATCAGGCTGCCCGGGCGCACACCGCGCATCTCTCCGTAAGGCATGAACAAAATATTTCCATCACGAAAACCGACCACTTCCGCCGCTACCGGCTCACCGCCGTCATCGGGCAGAATATGACACACCGCGCCGAGAGATGCGCTGATGCCCGAAGCCTCGGCAACCAGCCCCACCACCTTGTTAACCTTGCCGAAGGACTGCATAGGCTGGGCCGTATGCAAAAGTTCCAGACAGGTGCGCGGATCAAAACCCATAATGCCCCCATTCGGGGCTTTGCCCCGTACCCTGCCGGAGAAAACAATTCCCCCGGCTCCCTCTCAATGTATCAAAAACAGACGAAATACTATGTTTCAATCCACAGCCGCTCCATCCGCCGACTGCCTCCGCAGCCGACAGAGCGGGAACGAGTGCCTCTCTCTAGGGAGAAATTACGGAAAAGGATTTCATCGGCTTCCCCATCCTGTCAACAACTCTTCTCTCCCTGGAGGGGGAGGCTTCACACCATAAAGGAATTTTTGCTCAACAGACCTGAATACCATGAATATTGAACTCGTTGCATTCAATATCAGGCTGATGACACCCCCCGCTTTGCGGAGTTTGTGCTGTCAAAGCCGCTTTGCGGCCAAGGGAAATACTCCTTCAGGGTAGCCTTCGACCGGCTTCGGCACGGTAAAGCCGCGCCGGGCTTGCATCTGACGGCTGAAACTCCGCAACATTTCATGTTGCGGAGTGCTGGTTCCCCGAATGCTGCTTTGTCTCCGGAGCAAAGCCCATGTCGGCAAGTAATTCATCGGCCACAATATCAGGCAGGGGATGATCGCTTCCGCTCTGATCGCCAAGAAAGGCATCCACCAGTTCACTTGCTTCCGTATCGGCCAGAGCACCGTGATCAGGAGCTGTTTCCGGGGCAGTCAAGGAAGGATCCCGCTGCGTATCGCTATCGTTCCCGCTTTCCGGTTGCGGAGCGAAAAAATTTTCATCCTCCGCAGCGTCCCCGACAGGGGGTTCCTGCGCACTCCCTACGTGTTCCGGCATTTCATCCGTCATCACATCCAGCGGATCCGCAACCTCGGCAAGCGAACTCCCATCCTTGCTCAGAGGAGGTAATATTTCCTGCTCTTCCTGCTCGGGCGCAAGCCCCTCTGACGGAGCATTCTGCGACGCGTCCTCCTGGGAGGTATCTGCACCCTGTTCCTCACCCTCTTCTGTCACATCCACTCCCACAGCGCGCAGGCTGTGAAGCAGGGTTTGCGTCACAGTCTCGGTTGCAACGAGATCCGCTTTGCTCCGCGGGATTTCCAGATGAGCCAGAACTTCATCCACGGCGGAAAAACGTGCGGCCCGGCTGTTATCCACCAGAGCGGACTCGCTTTCCACCACAAGACTGCCCGGTTCCAGCGAAGGATCTCTGAGTACCTCCCAAGCGGATACGCGCGAGTTGACATGACGCGCATCCGATAAAATATCATGAACCAGGTCGGCATCCTCCGGGTTGACCCGAACCGAAAAAGAGCGCTTGTCCAGCAACGCTCTCATGCTCTGATCCAGCAGAGAAGACAGCACCTCCGCACGCTCCGCACGGATGACAAGGCCGGTGCCCTTCTCCGCCACCTCTCGCACCAGTGCAGTCAAATCGTGCCGCCAGGCCTCGAAAATCGCGGCACACTGCTCCTGGATGCCGATAAGCACCGAGCCGGTGGCATTGGCCAATTCTTCTCGTGCCTGCACCAGTTCTTCCCGTGCCTGCGCCCGCCCTTCAGCCAGCCCGGTTTCATGGGCCGTGCGCTGCCTGTTTTCCGCCTGTTCACGGGCTGCTTCTGCCTGCCGCATTTCCTCCGCAACCTTTTCACGCTCGCGCGCGATTTCGGCACGGACAGCTTCAGCTTCGCCTATAATTTGTTCAGCCCGCCCACGAGCCTCGTTTTCCAGAGCTTCACCACGCCGGCGCGCCTGAAGCAGCAGCTCACGCACCCGTTCCGTGGCGCGGGCGCGCACCCGTTCCATATAATCATTTTCTGTCTGCTTGCTCCACTGATCACGCTGCGTCGCGGTGTACAACCGCTCAAGAGTGGTTTCCCGATCGCTTTGCGGCCCCATGAAAATAGTGCCGTAGACCTTGCCGCCGACAATTTCCCGCCCTCCGGCATGGCCGGATTCGCGGGAAACGCCTTCGGAGGGCACGGTACCTGAACGACCATTACTAGATGAAGGCATCGCCGCCGCCTCCGCGGTTGATCACAATTTTGTTCGTGCCTTCGAGCCTGCGCACGATCTTCACAATATTCTGCTGCGCGCCTTCCACTTCGGACAGGCGGGCCGGCCCCATATATTCCAGTTCTTCACGGATCATATTGCCCGCACGTTCGGACATATTCTTGAAGAAACGCTCCTTCAAGTCATCGGAAGCGCCGCGCAAAGCCAAAGTAAGGTCATCGTTGTTGACTTCCTTGAGCAGCTCGCGCATGCCCCGATCGTCCAGAAGCTTACAGTCTTCAAACACAAACATGAGGTTGCGGATGTCTTCGGCCATCTGGGAGGATTCCTCCTCGATTTCCGAAAGCACTTCTTCTTCCGTGGCGCGATCCACATTGTTGAGGATTTCCGCCACGCTTTGCACACCGCCGACCTTCTTGCCTTCCTTGCCGCCCATGGCGATCAGCTGGCTTTGCAAAACCCGATCCACCTCCATCAGCATCTCTTCCGGCACGGACTCCAGCTTGGCCAGGCGCATCAACACTTCCGCCCGTACTCCGGCGGGAAGCATGGACAGCATGGTGGCGGCCTGATCCGGCTTGAGGTGCCCGAGAATGAGCGCCAGCGTCTGAGGATGTTCACTGCGCAGCAACTGGGCAAGCATGCGGGGACTCACCCTCTCCAGTTCACGGAAGGGCACCGGCCCGGTTTCAAGTTCAAGCGAATCCATGACGTATTTGGCGGTTTCACCGTCCAGGTTGGCCATGATCAGACGCTTGGCAGCATCTTCCCCGCCGGACACCACATCCATACCCGTGACGAGCGATTGATGGAACTCGCGCAGAACGCCTTCCACCTCTTCGCGAGGAACTGGGGTCAAATCTACGATGGCTTTGGAAATTGCGGTAATTTCCTGACGGTCCATGCGCTTGAACACGTCCGCCGTGAACTTGTCGCCCAGGGCGAGCAGAAGAACCGCTATTTTCTGTGAGCCTTTGAGATCCATACCTGTCACTCCTTAAAACTGCATTTCCCGACGCAAATTTTCCACAGAACCATTGTACCGGATCGCATTACTGATTGCATACTCAAACCACTTACGGCACAGGTTCCGTCAAATTCCCGACGAAAAAACCGCGTGTTCCGCCGCGACAAAAACATATGCAAATTACTTGCCAGAAGCAAGAAAGTAAATGTATTCCCTGGAGAGCAGTTTGCTATTTGGAAATATCCGCCAGCCAGACCTTGTGTTCTGACTCGCAAGTTTCCCATATTCATCGGAGCCATCCCTGCGGGCCGCCCGGCGGGTGGCTGTTCCGGCGTCCAATGCCTTTAGATGAGTCTCTGCCTTGGTCAACTCCATGGAGCAGTTTGACTTTTGGGCAATTTCACAATGAAAGGCTCTGTCATGGAAGCGTGTTGGCAGCGTTGCGCGGAGCGTATGTTTTTGCTCCGGCACAGGCGGCAATATTCATTGCCGCAAAGATCAGCCCGTGTTCCACACGGGCGAAAGGCATGTATCCCCGGCCGGCTTCGCTTGCGCCTTCGTGCGGCTCCGCCGCCCAAAGGCTCCGCTGCGCGAAACATTGCTTCGGCGATCAAGGGATATGTTCAACACTATTCTGGAACAGAGCCAAATGAAATTGCCCTCAATGTTTTTTAAGGAGAAGAAAACATGTCTCCCAAAATCATCCGGCCGCTCACCTCACGCTTGCGGCCGGACAGAATTTTCTTTCCCTGCAACATCAGCTCAGCGCAGATAGCGCACAGCGTTTTCGAACAGGGCCGTTCCGGGCAATTCATATTCACCACGGCTCCAGCGGGGGGCGTTGGTCGCGTGGTTAAAAGCCTCGGGATGCGGCATGAGGCCCAGCACATGCCCGGTCGGATCGGTAAGCCCGGCAATGGCGCGCGGCGAGCCATTGGGGTTGGCCGGATATTCCATGGTGGGGCGGCCGCTTTGCGGGTCGGCATAAGACAGGGTGACAAGGTTTTCCGCTTCCAGACGATCCAGCGTGACATCATCAGGGGCCACCAGCCGCCCCTCTCCGTGACGTACCGGCATCATCAGATGGTTAAGCCCTTTGGTGAACACGCAGGGACTCTGCGGATTCACTGCGAGGCGCACCCAGCGATCCTCATAACGGGCCGACGCGTTATGGGAAAGTGAAACCTGGCGTTCAAAACGCTTGCCGTCCAGAGCGGGCAAAAGCCCCAGCTTGACCAGGAGCTGAAAACCGTTGCAAATGCCGAGCATAAGCTTGCCGTCATCAAGAAAACGGTTCAGGTGTTCCAGCAAGGGCATACCGGCCTTATCCGCAAGATGCAGCCAGCGCTGTGCCGCCGCCTGAGCCGCGCCCAGGTCATCTCCGTCAAGAAATCCGCCGGGGAATACCAGCATGTGATAATCTTCAAGCCGAGTTTCACCTTCCACGATATCGGAAAAATGCACGATATCGGCGCAATCCGCGCCCGCGAGCAGCGCCGCGTGCGCGCTTTCCGCATGGGAATTGGTTCCATAACCGGTGAGCACCAGAACATTGACCTTGGCCATTATGCGCTCCGAGGAGGGTTGATGGGATCTGCTTCTGCCGGAAAAGCACGCTTACAGCGGGATTTCTGACATAAAAACAACGCTTCCCGCCAGCTTTTTGCCGGAAAAAACGTCCCTCTTTCTTTTATAAGGGGGATAAAGTATAGTGAACAAAGGTATAATGCGTCAATGGGGTGTCATGTTCCCCAATTTGTGCCATACATGAAAGATCATTGCGCGCCGCGCGATGGAATCCTGTGCGTTCCGAAATGGAACCCGGCGTGATAAAACCGCAGCCTGCTGACGTTGTCAGCAGCCCGAAAATTGCGAGCAGGTCGCGGTGGCCTCGCGATTTTCGGGCATTCCGTCAAGCCGCTGTGCGGCTTGGACGGCGCAAACTCCGCGAAGCGGGGTTTGTCATCATTCTGACCACTGACGCTGTCAATGGTTTGAACTTCGCTGTTTTGTCGACTCTCTCCCCCTGCGGGGGCAAACCATAAAGGAAGTTCTGATGAAGACCAAGTTCATTTTCGTCACCGGCGGCGTTCTTTCCTCCCTCGGTAAAGGCCTTGCGGCGGCTTCCCTTGGTGCGCTGCTCAAAGCGCGCGGACTGTCCGTCACCATCCAGAAACTGGACCCGTACATCAACGTGGACCCCGGCACCATGAGCCCCTTCCAGCACGGCGAAGTCTTTGTCACTGATGACGGAGCGGAAACCGACCTCGATCTCGGCCACTATGAGCGTTATCTGGGCGTGCCGCTTTCCCAGAAAAACAATACCACTTCCGGGCGTATCTATTACGATGTCATCACCAAGGAGCGCCGGGGCGACTATCTTGGAGGAACCGTACAGGTGATTCCGCACATCACCGATGAAATCAAACGCACCGTGCTCAGCCTGGCTCAGGGCGACAACCCTCCCGACGTGGCGCTGATCGAAATCGGCGGAACTGTGGGCGACATTGAAGGTCTGCCTTTTCTTGAAGCCATGCGTCAGTTGCGCACCGAACTCGGGCGCGACAGTTGTCTGAACATCCACCTCACGCTTGTGCCCTACCTGCGATCGGCAGGCGAGCACAAAACCAAGCCCACCCAGCATAGCGTGAAGGAACTGCTCTCCATCGGCATTCAGCCCGATGTCATTCTCTGCCGCTGCGAGGAACCCATCCCCGCAGAGGTCAAGCGCAAGATTGCCCTGTTCTGCAATGTGGACGAAGACGCCGTCTTTTCTTCCGTAGACGTGAAAAACGTGTATGAAGTCCCTCTCAAGTTCTATGATGAGGGTTTTGACCAGAAAATCGCCATCATGCTCCGCCTGCCCGCGCGCAACGCCGACCTCACCGCATGGCGCCAGCTCATTTATGATTTTGATCACCCGGAAAGCAAGGCAACCATCGCTATAGTGGGCAAATATGTTGAACTGAAAGAAGCCTACAAAAGCCTGCATGAAGCGCTTACTCACGCCGGCGTGGCCAATCGTGCCACCGTGGACCTGCGCTATGTCAATTCCGAGGAAATCTCGGCTGACAATATGGAAAAAACCTTTGCCGAATGCGACGGTATTCTGGTACCCGGCGGTTTCGGCTACCGGGGCGTGGAAGGCAAGATTGAAACCATCCGCTACGCCCGCGAGAAAAAAATTCCCTTCTTCGGCATCTGCCTCGGCATGCAGTGCGCGGTGATCGAGTTTGCCCGTCATGTAGCCGGCATCGCCAAGGCCAATTCCGAAGAATTTGATCCTTTGGGAGCGGATAAGGTCATTTACCTCATGACCGAGTGGTATGACTTCCGCAAGCAGGCGGTGGAAACCCGCGACGAAGCCAGCGACAAAGGCGGTACCATGCGTTTGGGTGCCTACCCCTGCAAGGTTCTGCCCGGCACTCACGCCGGAGATGCCTACCAGAAGACCGAAATCTCCGAGCGCCACCGTCACCGCTATGAATTCAACAATGCGTATAAGGATATTCTGGCCGAGCACGGCATGATCTTCAGCGGCACATCTCCCGACGGTTCGCTGGTGGAAATGGTGGAAGTGCCCGAACATCCCTGGTTTGTAGGCTGTCAGTTCCACCCGGAGTTCAAGTCCAACCCCATGCATGCCCACCCGCTGTTCAAGGCTTTTATCGGCGCGGCGGTGAAGCAACGCGCAGAAAATCGCTGTTAACCGCACAAGGTTGAGGAGCTGAAAACCTTTCAAGCCCCGCCGAAAAACGACGGATGTTCAGAATCATGACAAAACCCCGCATCGCGGAGTTTGCGTCGTCTAAGCCGCCAAAGCGGTTTGACGAAAAGACCCGAAAATCAGGCACCTGCGGCGCGGCAAAGCTGCGGCCTGCTCCTGATTTTCGGGACTGCTGACGTTGCCGACAGCCTCAAGCCCCGCCCAAAAACGGCGTTTTTTTGCCCGCGGGCAGTTTCTTTCTTCTTTGACGAAGCTCCCATTCGTGAGTATTCTTGCAAAAAATACCACATTATCATTTCACCTGAACCTTTCAGAGCGTTGCATGCGTCAACTCCCGCTTTACGATATTCTTTGCCGCAGTCACTTCATTCTGGCCGGTCCCTGTGCGCTGGAAGACTTCGGCCTGGCCCTGGATACCGCACACGGCGTCAAGGAAGCTGCTGAGGCCGCCGGCCTGCCCGTGGTTTTCAAAAGTTCCTGGGACAAGGCAAACCGTACTTCCGGTGCCGGTTTTCGCGGCCCGGGCCTGACCACTGGGCTGGAATGGCTGGCCCGTATCAAGGAAGAAACAGGGCTGCCCATCGTTACGGACATCCATCTTCCCGATCAGGCCGCACCTGTGGCCGAAGTGGCGGATATTCTGCAAATTCCCGCCTTTCTTTCCCGCCAGACAGATCTGCTTCTGGCCGCTGCCGCCACGACCCGCATTGTCAACGTGAAAAAGGGCCAATTTCTCGCGCCGTGGGATATGGCTCCAGTGAAAAACAAAATCGAGGCCGCAGGCAACCCGCGCATTCTGCTGACCGAACGCGGGGCGAGCTTCGGTTACAATAACCTCGTGGTGGACTACCGCTCCTTTCCCATCATGCAGGAACTCGGCGTTCCCGTGGTGTTCGATGCCACCCACTCGGTTCAGATTCCCGGCGGGCAGGGTACATCCTCAGGAGGCCAACGGCAGTTTGTGCCGGTACTGGCCCGGGCCGCAGCGGCGGCAGGCGTCAACGGCGTATTTTTGGAGACGCATCCCGACCCGGACAGGGCGCTGTGCGATGGCCCCAACAGTTGGCCTCTGGCCAGGCTGGAAGGTCTGCTGCGCGAACTTGCGGCCATATGGGGCATTTCCCATGCCTGCTGAATCCGGTTCCGCAAACTTTACACCCTCTTCTGTGCTGAAAGGCGATGTGTTGAAAGATGCGGCCGCAGTGCGCATGCTTGTGCTTGACGTGGACGGCGTCTGCACCGACGGCAAACTGTACATGGATGGAGAAGGGCATGCGGTCAAATGTTTTCACGCCCATGACGGCATCGGCATCAAGCTGGCCTTGCGGGCTGATTTGGGCATCGCCGTCATCACCGGGCGTAATGACCCCAGCGTGCACGCGCGCATGACACAACTGGGGGTCAGACACTATTTTCCCGGCTTTGAAGCCAAAATGCCCGCCCTGCGCCGCCTGGCGGAAGAAAGCGGTCTTGGTTTCGCTCAAATGGCGTACCTTGGCGATGACTTCATCGACCTTGATCCGCTGGAAGTGGTGGGGATGCCTATGGCCGTGGCCAATGCGCGCCCGGAAGTGCTGCGCGCCGCCCGGCACGTCACAGCTCTCAAAGGTGGAGAAGGAGCCGTACGTGAAGCGGTGGAATGGCTGCTCCACGCAAGGGGGTTGAACAATCTTGCAGCCCTGTGGCGCGACAGCGCGCAAGGTTAGGCAAAACGCACCATGCCCGGCCGATTCCGACCGCTGTTTGCTCCGGTTCTGGTCGCCGCCTGTATGGGCGGCGCGTATCTCGGCTGGCAGGCCTGGCAGAGTGGACGAGCGCTGAACGCCCTGACGGAAGTGGTACAGTCCCTGGATATGGAGGCCATTCTGCGCGGAAAAATGAACGGACTTTCCGATGAAGAGAAGGAAGGCGAAGACAGCACGGTGGATCTGGCCCTGCGCGGCATCAGCCTCAGCGAGGGAGAAAACGGCTTTGAACTGTGGCGTCTCAAAGCTGAATGGGCCACCTTGCGACAGAAGGCCGACAAGGTGGATTTGGGTTCTCCCCATGTGCTGTACCGGGTGGGCGACGCGGGCGCAGACGCGGCTGACCCCGCGAACAGCCTTGACGTAACCGCCCGCAGCGGTTTGATTGAGGACGGCAACACGCGCGTAACCCTGCGCGGAAACGTCCGGGCCGAGCATGACGGTAACGTGCTTACCGGCCCTGAAGCCATATTTCTCAACAATACACGGGTTCTGACCTTTCCGGACGGGGCGGAACTCGTCGGCCCCACCCTGAGCGGCAATGCCAGGGTTCTGCGCTGGAATGCCTCCACGAATATTCTGGAAGGAGAAGGAGGCGTCAGCATGATCTGGATCCCGCAAAACGACGAATCCGCCCCCGGCTCAAAAGACAATGCCCGGCAAGAACCCGCGGTCGCAAAGGATGGCACACAGTGAAAACTTTTCTTGGTTCCTGTTTTCTCAGCCTTGCTCTGATGGTGGCGGCAATACCCGCTTTTGCGGCATCTTCCCCCCTTGGTCGGAGTGATTCCCATTCGCCGATCCGGGTGACGGCGGACAGCATGACCTATGAGCCGGACAAGAACATCGTGCTCTTTTCCGGCAATGTTGAAGTGGTGCGCGATGACTTCCGCATGTGGTCCGCCAAGCTTACCATGTATATGAAAGCCCGGAAGAATGCGAAGACAGACTCAAAGAAGAACGCAAAAGACGGCAAGGATACTCCGGAAAAGGAAGCCCCCAGCGGGCTGGATGCCATGAAAACAGGGGATCTTGACCGTATTGTGGCGGAAAAGAATGTGCGCTTCCGCATGGATACCAAGTCCGGTACGGCGCAAAAAGCCACATGGCTGGCCGACAAAGAAGAACTTGTGCTGGAAGGCAACCCCGTGTTGCTGGACGGCCGGAACTCTGTGACCGGCAAACGCATCCGCTATTTTGTCAGGGAAAACCGCAGCGAAGTGGAAGGCGGCACGGGCAGGCGCGTGGAAGCGGTGTTTTCCTCCAACGGGCAGGGTAAATGATGGGCGCGACACTGGCCGGCAAGTCACTGCGCAAGGTATTCGGCAGCAAGGAAGTGGTGCATGATGTCACCCTGTCCATGGAACAGGGAGAGATCGTGGGCCTGCTTGGGCCCAACGGTGCAGGCAAAACCACTTCTTTCTACATGCTTACGGGCATTCTCAAACCATCCGGCGGCCAGGTGCTGCTGGACGGGCGGGATATAGGCTCCTGGCCGCTGTATCGCAGAGCCAGAGTGGGCCTGAGCTATCTGCCGCAGGAGAGTTCCATTTTCCGGCGTCTGACCGTACGGGAAAATCTTCAGATCATTCTGGAACATGCGGAACTTCCCCGTGCGGCGCAGAAAGAGCGGGCGGATCGCCTGCTGGAGGAATTCGGTCTGACCAGGCTGGAAAAATCGCTGGCCTCCTACCTTTCCGGTGGAGAACGCCGCCGTCTGGAAATTGCCCGCTGCCTGATCCGCGACCCGCTTTTCGTCCTGCTGGACGAACCTTTCGCCGGCATTGACCCGCTGGCCGTGGGCGATATTCAACAGTTGATCCGCGGCCTCAAGGAACGCGGCATCGGTGTGCTCATTTCCGACCACAACGTGCGTGAAACCCTGACTATCTGCGACCGGGCCTCACTCATGTTTCAGGGAAATCTCATTCTTTCCGGCACACCCGAAGAAATTGTCGCCAACGAACAGGCCCGGCATGTCTATTTGGGCGATGATTTCCGCCTTGTTTAGAGCGTTTTGCGATTGAAAGTATCTACCAGCCAGGATCCTATGTTCTGGCGCG
>CAJTSU010000077.1 GCA_910579055.1 uncultured Mailhella sp.
AGGCCTGGCCGCTGCGCCGACAAAACGGTTGCAGCGAGCCGCAGCAAGGGCGGCACTTTCCGGATCATAGCCGGAGGCCAGCAGCCCGGTGGCCATACCCGCCACAAAATCGCCCGTGCCGCCCATGGCTTCCATAGCCGGCACACAGGGCAATTCCACCTGAGCGACGAGCTCTTTTCCCCTGAACAGCATGTCCCGCGCCCCCTTGACCAACATATGGCGCGGGCAGTTCCCATGCATGAAGGCACGTTCGACCAGCGCGGGAATATCCTTGTCCTCCGCAAGGATATAGCCACGCGTATAAAAAGGATGCGGAGCCTTTTCATCCGCGAGAAACGCCAGTTCCCCCACATCGGGCGTAAACAGGTCATAGCTTGCGGCGTATCCGCTCATCTTGGCGGCATACATGAAACCCGCATCGGCCACGGTAATCGGCTTCTTTTCCCATTCCTCCAGGGCCATGAGTACCCGGTTGTGCCCGTCGATATCCGGAAAGAGATAATGAAAGGTCAAGCCGCCCGGCGCATTGCCGGCCACTCCTTCGGGCATCCTTCCCGACGGGAGAATGTCGTCTGCCAGCTTTCTATACAAGGCGCGGCTTCCCACGCCCGCTCCGTCATCGCCCACAAGCAGCGCTTCCACCGATACGTCTGCGGATATATTTTTGGGCATATTTGCCACGCAAGCCAGCGTTGCGGCGATGAGCGCCGGGGTTCCCCTGCGCACGGGCACGCTCTGCCCGCCCGCCTGGCCGTCCAGCGGCAAAAGCTCTTCCCCGTTCAAACGCCAGCGCCCCCGGCACAAGGGAAAATCGGCATCAGGCACGGTTCCGCAGATCAACCAGGGGCGAGGCTCTCTCCGCTTGCGATACGTTGGCAGGGTGAAGTCCCGCCTGCCTTCACAACGTTCAAAAACTTCCGGTTCGGGCATTTCCTCGGGATGTTTCAGCAAGCGCTCCGTTTCCTCAAATGCCTTTTGCAGCGAATAGGAACACAACGTCCTGCCGCGCAAGCGCGGTGCTTCTGCCGCTTTTATCTCAGCCCCGTTTTCGGCAGTTCCATTTCTGTTATGGGAAACCTGAGGCGTGCCGGACGGGGTCAACCGGCTTCCCACCAGCAGCGCGGCGAGGTAAGGCACATCCGGGCAGCCGCCGCCGGAAACATTCACGATACGCCCACCTGGCAGTTCCGTGGTCATTTTCATATTCGCCGCGCGCACCATCAGAAAATCGCCGTAACGCCGGGCGTGGAACAGAGACACCGGCTCCAGCAGCAAGTCATGCAGCGGCACAATCCGTACCGGGTACAGATTTCCATTCGCCAGCGCCGTCCGCGCGGCAAGCTCCAGCAGCAAGGGAAAAACCAGCACCATATCGCAACCACTGCGCAGATCCGGCGGCGGCCCCATAACTTTGACCGGCACCCCCTGTTCTTCAAGGAGGCGTTCGGCGCGGATCACTTCCGCCGTATTTTCAAATACCATGATGCCCTGTTCGGTTTTGTGGGCGGAAGGAGTGGGGGCCGCCCCCCTCTCCCGCCCCGTATTCGGAGCAAGAGAGGAGGCCAGGCCAAAAAGACGTTTCAGCAGCTTCATTTGCGCAGTTCCAGGCGGCAGACGCCGCCGTCCAGTTCAACCGGCGTCACGGAAAAACCCTGCTTTTGCGCAGCACGGGTAACATTTTCCCGGCTGGCTTCGTTATCCGTGAGCACGTCCAGAGTTCTTTCTCCCGCCCGAATCGCCTCATGCACCATGAGCACGGGCTGAGGGCAGGAAAGACCGCAGGTATCGATTTCCTTTGTCATGATGACGCTCCTTATGCCTTTTTGCTGTTCATGAAACCGATGAGAAGGCAGACCGCAAACCCGATGAGCGTGGCATGGATGCCATAGGGTCCGATGCCCGCGCCGGAACTGGCCGTGCCGAAATTGTGGGCCATGGCCGCGCCGACAAGCAGGCCCGTGGCGAAAATCGCCGCGTCGCAGTCGCCTTCACCCGCCAGGAAAAGCTGACGGCCGGGGCAGCCCCCTGCAAGCGCGAAAGCCAGGCCGGCAGTCACCATGCCAAGGAAATTCCACACTCCATCGGTATGCGCCACAGGTTGATTTTCAAAACCGGGATGGAAACCGCCGAAAACGAGATTCATGAGAAAGGCGGCCCCCAGCATGGCGAGCAGGCCCAAAAAGAGATGCATCTGACGGAAAAGGATGAGATCCCGGAACGCGCCCATGGTACAGAAACGGCTGCGCTGCGCGACAAAACCTATGATCAGCGCAAGCCCGAGAGAAACGAGCAGCGGAGCGTGCTGAGAGCCGGGGCCGGAAACGGAATAGAACAGGATGCCGCTCTTGTCCTGGCCTTCAATCTGCGGAAAGAACAGATACAGGGCGAGCAGACACAGCATGAGCAGAGGAAAGAGCCAGCCGGTCAGCGTGGACTGCCGGCTGCTGCGGCCAAGAGAATAGCCCCGGCGAAAGAACAGCGTTCCCGCTCCGATGCCGGCGAACAGTCCGGCCAGGCCGAGAACCGCATTGAGGTCGCCTCCGGCCAGGCGCAACACGGCACGCCATGGACAGCCCAGAAAGACCAGTGCGCCCATGGCCGCGATGATTCCGAGCATGAACCGGGTAATGGGGGAGGAACCGCCGCGCGGCTTGAAATTGCCAAAGGCCAACGCCGCGCAAAGGGAACCGATCACCAGGCCGATGATCTCGGGGCGCAGGTACTGGACAATAGCCGCGCGGTGCAGGCCGATGGCTCCGGCCATGTCACGCTCGAAACAGGCCACGCAGATGCCCATGTTGGGTGGGTTGCCGTTGAGCTGAAGGACAATGGCCAGTACGCCGATAAGCGCGCCGGTGACAACTATGCCCATTGTTGTGGCAAAAAAGTTGCTTTTCATGCTTTCTCCTCTGAAAAACCGAAAGGTTGGACGAGTGCGCAACATGCAGTTAAGCCTGGCACGACCGGTCCGCCCGGACAGGGAGAGGAGAAAGAGGAATTCGGGTCAGCTGCCCGCAGACGCCGGAACAGTCCTTTTCCTCCCTCCGCGCGGACAATGAAGGGGCCACACCCGGTGGCGCCCGACACAGCCGCATCAAAGATACAGAAAAGTCATGTTCCGACCTCGCTACAAAATATGATTTCCAAGTCTTATCAAAACCTCAACCTCCGTCAAGGAAAAGAGGCGAAGAAAAAGCTTGTAACATAATGTTACAAAAAAATGATTACTTTAATAACACATTGATTTTACAAAGAGTTAAAGAAGATTTCGTAACACCGCGCTTGACAGGGATCGCAAAAAAAATGGTATGGAAATAAAGGTGTTCCTTTTTACAGCAAGCCCTTTAGTCAGCGAACCATATTCCCTATCCATGAGGATTTATTATGTATATGCCTCACCGCCCCCTGCTCTGCGCTCTGCTCGCCGGAGCTCTTTGCCTGACCGCCTGTTCCGGGGAACAGAAAAAGGGACCGGGCGCGCCCAAGTCGGCTCTGGTTACTGTTGCAGAATCCACCCTGCGTGATGTGCCATCTACCATTAACGCCGTGGGCACGGTGGAAGCTTCGGCCACCGTGACCATTGTTTCCCGGGTAAGCGGCGAACTGATGGAAGTTCGGGTAAAAGAAGGTCAGCACGTTAAAAAAGATGACCTGCTTTTTGTCATCGACAAAAGACCTGCGCAAATCGCGCTGCATCAGGTGCTCGCCCAGCTGGAAAGCGACAGGGCAAAACTGAGCAAGGCAGAACAGGATCTGGCGCGTTCACAGAAACTGACCAAAGGAGGCTTTACCAGCGCCGCGCAGAACGACGAAGCCCTGGTAGCCGCCATTGGTTACCGGGCCGCCGTCAAGGTGGATGAAGCCGCGGTGGAACAGGCGCAGCTCGACCTTTCCTATTGTGAAATTCGCGCCCCCATGGACGGCCGGGCCGGAATCATCCAGGTCGATCCCGGGAATATCGTCGCAGCCCACACCCAGCCGCTTCTTATTATTGATGAAACTGCTCCGGTAGACGTGACCTTTTCCGTACCTGAACGCTATCTGCCTGAAGTGCGCGGGCTTGCGGCAGAATCCAGCCTCAAGGTCACGGCGCGCAGCAAGGACGGCATGGAGAACGAAGGGGAACTTACCTTTGTCGGCAATGTGGACAGCGGTACAGGAACGGTTCCGCTCAAGGCGCGCTTTGCCAACGCCGACGGCAGAATGTGGCCCGGCGAGTATGCCCGCATCACCCTGCGCCTGCGCCTGCTGAAAGACGCGGTTACGGTTCCGTCCCGGGCTGTGACCATCGGGCCGGACGGTACCTTTGTCTATGTGGTGGGCGACGATATGAAGGCCCATTACCGTCTGGTCAGAACCAGCGTGGAGCATAACGGCATCAGTGTGGTGACTGACGGCCTCAAGGCCGGCGAAAACGTGGTTATTGAAGGACATGTGCGCCTTGCAGACGGCATAGGCGTGCGCTTCCCCGACGCGCAAACCCAAAAAGGCGCTCAGCCTGCTGCCGGAGCCTCCTCATGAACATGTCGGCAGTTTTCATCACGCGCCCGGTGGCGACCACCCTGCTCATGGCCGGGATACTCATTTTCGGCCTGCTGAGTTACATGCGCCTGCCGCTGAACGACATGCCCAACGTGGAGTTCCCGTACATCATCGTCATCGGGGAAATGTCCGGCGCGGACCCGGAAACCATGGCGACCTCGGTGGCCAAGCCGCTGGAAAAGCAGATCTCCGGCATTGCGGGGATCAAGAGTCTCAAATCCACCAATAAACAGGGCCGCACCATGGTCATGATCGAGTTTGAACTCGACCGCGACATCGACGGCGCGGCTCTGGATGTGCAATCCGCCATTTCCCAGGCTTATTCGCGTATGCCCGACACCATGACCGAGCAGCCGCGTTTCATCAAAATCAACCCGGACTCCCTGCCTGTCCTGCAAATCGCGCTGACCTCCCGTTCACTCACCCCGCAGGAACTGACCCAGTACGCGGAAACCTATATTTCGCAGCGCCTTTCCATGGTGAACGGTGTTTCCAAGACCGAAGTGCGCGGCGCAAAGCGCTTTGCCGTGCGCGTGCAGCTTGACCCGGCCCTCATGGTGGCGCGGGACGTCAGTGTGGAAGAAATTTCAAGCGCGGTGCAGAACGCCAACGTCACCCTGCCCACCGGCACGCTGGAAGGGCAGGCGCGCATCCGCAATATCAAAGCATCCGGAGAAATGCGCACGGCAAAGGAATTTGCCGAAATCATCGTGGCCTGGCGCAACGGCGCGCCTGTGCGTCTGGAAGATGTCACTCTGGTGGAAGAAGGCGTGGAGAACACCAAACAGGCCAGCTGGATCAATGGACAGAACGGCGTCATCGTACAGGTGACGCGCCAGCCCGGCGGCAATACAGTACAGGTGGTGCGCGACATTCTGGATATTCTGCCCGCCATTGAGGAATCCCTGCCGCCCTCCATCGACATGGAAGTCATGGAAGACAGCTCCATCCCCATTCAGGATTCCGTGGATGAAGTGCAGTTTACCCTCATTCTGACCATTTTTCTGGTTATTGCCGTTATCTACCTCTTTCTGCACGACGCCATGGCCACCATCATCCCCAGTCTCGCCGTGCCGCTCTCCATCGTGGCGACTTATGCGTTCATGTTTGCGGCGGGCTTCAGCCTGGACAACCTTTCTCTCATGGCCCTCATTCTGGTGGTCGGCTTTGTGGTGGACGACGCCATTGTTATGCTGGAGAATATCGTCCGACACCGGGAAATGGGCAAATCCGCCTGGCAGGCGGCCATGGACGGCGCGGAAGAAGTGGGCTTCACCATCATGTCCATGACCATCTCTCTGGCCGCCGTGTTCATCCCCCTGCTCTTCATGCCGGGTGTGGCCGGACGCATGTTTGTGGAATTCGCCGCCGTGATCATCATCGCGGTCAGCGTCTCCCTGTTCATCGCCATCAGCCTGACTCCCATGCTGAGCGCCAAGTTTCTCACCGATGCCTCAGTTCATGTGAGGAACAACCGCTTCAAAACTTTTATGGAAAACGGCTTCAACCGGCTGCTCCACGGTTATGAAGTCAGCCTGCACTTTGTCATGCGGCACCGTTTCATCACCTTTGTCGCTTCCCTCGGGCTCATCGTCGCCACGGGCGTATTGGCTGCGCACATGCCCACCGGCTTTTTCCCGGCTATGGACGGCGGGCGCATCCGTATCACCACCAGAGCGGAGGAATCCATTTCCTTCACAGCTCTGGCCGAAGCGCAGAGCAGCCTGCACGCCATCATTGCGGCAGATCCGGCCGTGGCCAGCTATCTTTCCACCGTGGGAGGAGGAACGCGCGGGGAAACCAACTCCGGCAATATCACCGTCCGCCTCAAGCCGATCAAGGAACGCGACCACATCAACGTGGTGATCAGCCGTCTGCGGGCGGCCCTTGGCAACAATCCCACCCTCAATGTCTATGTGCAGAACGCGGACAGCCGCGGGGCGGGCGGATCTGGCGGCCAGTATACCTATACCCTGGTGGGCACGGACGGTTCCGATCTCTACCCCGCCGCGCAGAAGCTGGAAAGCGCGCTCAAAGAAATCAAAAGCGTGCGTGACGTGGGTACGGATCTCCAGCTTATGAACCCCACCATTCTCCTGGATATTGACCGGGACAAAGCCGGAATGCTCGGCATCACTCTGCGGCAGATCGAAAACGCACTGTACTCGGCCTTCGGAACCCGCCAGATTTCCACCATTTATACGGACGTCAGCGACTACACGGTCAAGCTGGAAGTATTGCCCGAGCTTCAGGATTCCGCCTCGGTACTGTCCGCCATTTACCTGCGTTCCGGCAAGGGCGCGCTGGTGCCTCTGGATACTCTCGTCACCTACAAAAACGAGGCGGGCCCGCTGACGGTCAACCATCAGGGCCAGTTCCCCGCCGTGAATGTCAGTTTCAACATCTCGCCCGGCTACGCTATGGGCGACGCCATGCAGGATGTGGAAAACATGGCGGAAAGCATTCTGCCCGACTCCGTGACCGGGCGCTTTACCGGCACAGCCCAAGATTTCCAGTCTTCCGTGGTGAGCATGGTCATGCTGATCATCGTGGCCCTGACGCTCATCTATATTGTTCTGGGCATCCTGTACGAAAGTTTCATCCACCCCATTACCATTCTGTCCGGCCTTCCTTCCGCGGGTTTCGGGGCCATGCTGCTGCTCTGGATCTTCAACCTTGAGCTGGACATGATGGCTTTTGTAGGCATTATTATGCTCATTGGCATTGTCAAGAAAAACGCGATCATGGTGCTCGACTTCTCGCTGGAGGCCGAACGAAAGGATCACCTTTCTCCTGAAGAAGCCGTCCTCAAGGGATGCCTTATCCGGTTCCGCCCCATTCTCATGACTACCCTGGCTGCTGTTATGGGCGCTCTGCCCCTGGCCATCGGCATGGGGGCCACAGGCGCGGACATGCGCCGCCCCATCGGCATCTGCGTGGCGGGAGGGTTGATCTTTTCACAGGTGGTAACCCTGTATATCACCCCGGTCTACTATGTGTACCTCGATCACTTCGCTGACTGGGCGGCGCGGAAGCTCCGGCGCATTTTCCGGCGTTCCCCGGCTGAGGAAACGTCCGCTGAAACTCCTGCCGATCAGCAGAGTTTATAACAGCACGGCTTCGGAGGCCGCAGCAAGCTCTTGAAAGAGCGCCCGAGCAAGGCTATGATGACGGCTCCTGGTCTGGAGCGTTACGGCATAACCATGAGGGGCCTGAGGGAGATAAGCTCCCTCCCCGTTTTCCCTTTTTGCACAACCGCAATTCAAGGATTTCCCATGCAGGCTCTGCGCATCGCTTCCCTTGACCCCGCCTATAACCTCGCCCTGGAGGAATGCCTGGTCGATACCCTGAAACCGGGGGACTCCGGCTGGTTTCTGGTCTGGCGCAACGGGCCGTCCATCATCGTGGGCCGGCATCAGAACACGCTGGAGGAAATCAACGAGGAGTTTACCCGCGCAAAGGGTATTCCCGTTGTCCGGCGCGGCACCGGAGGCGGAGCCGTATATCACGACGAAGGCAATCTGAATTTTTCGTTCCTGACCACGCTGGGCAGGAATGAAAAGGCGGAGTTTGCCCCTTTCATGCAGCTTGTGGTGGAAGCGCTTGGCGATCTGGGCATTACGGCGGAACTGTCCAGCCGCAACGATATCACCGTGGAAGGCCGCAAAATTTCCGGCAGCGCTCAGCGCCGCAGCGGAGAAAAGCTGCTGCACCACGGCACCATGCTGGTGGATCTGGACATGTCCGTGCTCGGAAGCGCCCTGACAGGCAACCCGGACAAATACCGTTCCAAGGGCGTTGCCTCCCACCGCAGCCGCGTGGCCAATCTGCGCGAATTCATGGATCCGGCTCTTGATCGCAACGCCTGTCTGCGTCTGGTCACAGACGCGGTGGTAAAGCGCTGCTCCGACGGTGAAGCTGCGCTCCCTCCCGGGCTGGAAGCCAAAGCGCGGGCTCTGGCAGACACGAAATACCGCTCCTGGGACTGGAATTACGGTAAATCTCCGGCATTTTCCACCCGCATGCGAGAGCGTTTTCCCTGGGGGGCCGTGGATTGTCGTCTGGATGTAAAAAACGGCGTTGTCCAGTCCTGCCGAATATTCGGAGATTTCTTTTCTTCCCGCGATACAGCGGACATCGAACAGATACTGATCGGCGTGCGCCTTATGCCGGAAGACATACGCGCGGCTCTGGCGCGACTGCCCTGTTCACTGGAGGAATACTTCACCGGAGCAAGTGCGGACGAAGCCGCCGCCTTTCTGGCAGGTGAAGCCCGTAATGGGGTTTCCCTGTAATGGATGGCTTCCGAGCCGCCCCCTGCTTGCGTGCCCGTGCTCCAGGCAGGAAAAAGCTTACATTTTTCCGCGTTTCACGTATGCTCAAAAACGGAAGACGGAGCCATTGACAACGTTGGCCCCCCATACGGGAGGGTTGTCGGCAGGCGGCCTCCTTCAAAGAGGGGGAGCATCCGCCTGGAACGAAAGTCCTTCCTCCTCAACGAGGAGGATTACACGACCCTGAAATAGCCTTAAGGCAAACCCACAGGATATCGTCATGCAAGACACATATTCACGCAGAAACTTCCTCCGGCTCAGCGGCGCGTTGCTCGCCGGAGGCGCGGCGGTCATGACGGGCGCACCCGGACGCGCGCTCGGCATGGGCACCCTTTCCGGCAGGGGAGAACCCAGGGAGCTTGCCCCCATCTCCTTCGTCAAGGGGTTCTGTTCCTTCTGTCAGGCCCGCTGCACCTATCAGGCCCAGGTACGCAACAACATGGTGGAAAGCTTCATCGGGGAAAAGGACAACCGCTGGACAGGCGGTTCCATGTGCCCCAAGGGCCTTTCCGTTATTGAACTCATCAACAGCCCCTTCCGCCTGACTGAACCCATGCTGCGCCAACCCGACGGGAGCTGGAAACGCATCAGCTATGAGGAAGCCGTGCGGATTACCGCGTCCAAGGTCAGGGAATGCCTGGACAAACACGGTAACAAGGCGGGCGACCGCATGGCTCTGACCATGCCTTTGTGGGACAGCCGGGAAAGCGAACTGGCCGCGGAAATGACCCTGCATCTGGCCGGGTGCGTCCATATGATGCCTCCCGGAGAAACCTGCACCAGCACGGCCTCCAACATGCTGACCTCGCTGGTGGGCACGGGCAACTGCACCACCACGGTCAATGAAGTCTGCAACGCGCATACCGTGGTTCTGTGGGGAGCAAACATCAACGATCTGTACCCGCCCTATACCCGCTGGCTGGAGCAGGCCAAAGCCAGGGGCGTCAAACTCATCTACATTGACCCGCGCAAAACCCGCACCAGCCTGTGGTGCACGACCCAGCTCCAGCCTCTGCCCGGCACGGACGGCGCACTGGCGCTTGGCGCAATCCGCTACATGTTCGAGCACGGCGCCTTTGACGAAGTCAAGGCCCGCGCCCTGATCACGGATCTGGACAAACTGCGCGAGGACGCCTCATCCTATACGCCGGAAAAAGTTCAGGAAATTACCGGCATTCCGGCGCATGACGCCCTTGCCCTCTACGCCGCTCTGGCGGAAAGCCCGCGCACCATTCTGTGGCTCGGGGGCTCGCTCTCGCGCTACACCAACGGCATCCAGACCGTGCGCGCGCTCATTTTCCTCCAGGCCATGACCGATAACCTTTTTCATTCCGGCCAAGGCATCATGACCATGCAGAGCGGCAAGCCCGGCGGAGACGACGAATTCGTGGACGCCCTGCTTGGCCCGTTGGACAAACCCAAAATGAACTTCCGCCGCCTGCGCATGGCAATGGAAAAGGGCAACCTTGATGTCCTGTTCCTCAATTGCAGCTACCGCCGTTACCCGGACTGCGACAACGTGCGCAAGGCGGTTGAAAAGGTGCCCTTCGTCATTCACCGCGGTTTCTTCATGACCGAAGAAACCGAAGTGGCGGATCTTTTCATCCCGGCCGTATTCTCGCCTGAAACCTCAGGTTCCGGTTACGGCAATGAAAAACAGGTTGTCTGGCGTGAAAAGATCGTGGAGGCGCCCGGCTCCTGTGTGCCGGACTGGCAGTTCTACCGCGACCTCGGCATCGCCCTGTTCGGCGACAAGTACCCCGACTTCAAGGACCCGGCGGAGCTGTACGAACGCTTCGTTTCCATCGTACCTTCCTGGAAAGGCATGACCCTCGACCGTCTGCGCAAGTCTCCGGACGGGCTGGTCTGGCCGATTTATGAAGTCAACGGGGAAGAACATCTGGGCAGTGTATTCCGCGACGGCAAGCTGCTGACGCCCGAAGGCACGATGACCGTACAGGATCGTGTGTTCGGCCGCATCCAGTGGACCTACCCCAAGGGAAGCCCGCTGGGCAAGGACCGGGATGAAAAATACCCGCTCGTGCTCACTCAGGGCAAGGTGCTCTGGCACTGGCAGCAGACCCTGACCAACTTCTCCAGGGAGCTGGCGCAATATTCCGAAGGCCGCTTTGTTTCCATCAACCCGGAAACCGCCGCGCAATACAAGCTCTCCCAGGGAGAAAAGGTGCGCATTGAAACCTTTGTGGGCAGCCTGGACGCATGGGTGGACATCCGGCCGGAAATCATCCCCGGCGTCATCTTCACGCCTTCTCACTGCACAGCCTCCAGCCCGCTGGAGGAAAACCGCAGTCCTCATATCAACACTATTCTGCCCAACTACTGGGACCGTATCTCCTGCCAGCACAACGGCGTGGGCTGCGCCCTGCGTAAGATCGACGCACAAGCCAAAGCCTGAAGCAGCCCTGAAGCCATGCTGAAGCATACATCCGGAGTTTAATATGTCACGTTACGTCATGGTCATAGATGCGACCAAATGCATGAACTGCAAGGCCTGCCTTGTCGCCTGCCGGCAGCGCAATCACGTGCCCCTCGGGCATTCCCGCAACTGGGTGCGCCAGGCGCCCGACACATCTTCCCCTCTGGGCCTTGCCTTCCAGCCCGGTGCCTGCATGCACTGCGACAAGCCGCTTTGCGTGAACGCCTGCCCTACCCATGCCACGTACAAGGCTGAAGACGGCAGCGTGGTTATTGACAAGTCCCGTTGCATTGGTTGCGGCTCCTGCATCATCGCCTGCCCCTATGACGCCCGTTATAAAGATCCTGAAACGGGCACGGCAGACAAATGCGACTACTGCCGCGAGTATTCCGCACCGGGCGAAGTGCCCGCGTGCGTCCGCGTCTGCCCCACGCACTGCCGTACTTTCGGCGACGCGGACAACCCCGGGGACCCCGTCGCCCTCCTGCTTAAGGAAAACAAACAGGTGCACGTCACAGCCAAAAATTGTGACACCGTGCCCTCACTGACCTATCTCAACTATACGATTCCCACGGACTGGCCGCGCGACGCGGAAATTCCCGCAACGGTCAAGGCAATGGAGCATGTTGCCACGGGTACGCGCTGGCTGGGCGGTCTGGCCCTGTTCGGCGTAATCGGCGTTTTTCTCAAACAGCTCGTCTTGCCCTCGGATCGTGAACACGGCTCCGAACATGGTTCTGAAAACACGCCCGGCGACAACAGCCGCAACGATCAAGGAGGTCAGGCATGATCCGCCGCCACTCCATCTGGGGTATTTTCCTGCACTGGAGCAATGCCGTGTGCTGGCTTTTTCTGCTCTTTTCCGGCTTCGCCCTGCTGGCCAACCCTGAAATGAGCCCCATCGGCCAATGGTGGACTTCCGCCTGGTCGACCCTGTTCGGCGGGTTGTATCCGCTGCTCAGCGCGCATGTAGCCATTGGTATGGTATGGATTGCGCTGTGCCTTGTATTCGTCGTGGTGCGCGGCCGTAAGGAAGCCCTGCCCTTCATGAAGGAAATCACCTCCCTGCATCCTGTTTCCGACATGACCTGGTGCATACGCAAGGGGCTGCGCCTCACCGTGGGCGAAAAGTTCATGCGCCGCATGGGCATGGATCCCGCTCTGCCCCCGCAGGGTTTCTATAACGCCGGGCAAAAACTCGCCGCCATTGCCGCCGTGGCCAGCAGCTTCGGCCTGATCGTCACCGGCTGCATTATGGTCTTTGCCGGCCCCCATGCGGGTACGGAACCGCTGCTGCGCTGGAGCATGCTCATCCACTTCTGCTGCGCGGGCATCATGGCCATTGTCCTGCCGATTCACATCTATATGGCCGCACTGGCTCCGGGCGAAGGCCCGGCGCTGCGCTCCATGTTTACGGGTTTTGTGCCCGAGGATTTCGTGCGTCGGCATAATCCGTTATGGTTCAAGAAGCTGAAGGGCAACTGATTCTCCTTCAAGCCTTAAAACAAGCGCCCCCTCTGCATATGCAGAGGGGGCGCTTGTTTTTTCCTCCGAACGAATTGAGGCTGATCCAGGATATCGAGGGCTTGGCAAAGCTTTCAGCCGCTGACGTGAAACGCCTTATGTTTCAATCCACAGTCGCCCCATCCGCCGACTGACTCCGAAGCCGACGGATAGGGGTCGTACGGATTGCCCCTCCATGAAGGGAGGGTGTACGGAAACGGATTTCATCGGCTTCGCCGTCTTGTCAACTACTCTTTTCCCCCTGAAGGGAGAGGTCTCAAACCACAAAGGAATTTTTGATGAAGAAAAAAGCAGAGGAGAACCTCGCTTCGCTCGGCTCCGCGAGCAACTGCAAAATGAAATACTCTACGACAAAAAGCCATGTTGCCTCAAACTTCACGCGCGGCCATGACAGTCATTTCGCCGCGCAGGGGATTCACCTTGCCGAGGCGAACCTTAAACTGTTGTCCGGGGAAAACTTTCTCTCCAAACAACCGACGCCTGGCACGCGCCATGAGCTGTTCCCGCGGCAGGCTGATACTGACAAAGGCGTCATTTTCTTCCGCCACCTCGGCCTCCCAGCAGCATTCCTCACCATGTTTGCGCGCCTGCTGGCGAATATAGAGAAACTTCCAATAACGAGGGCGCATACGCTGCACCAGACCTGCCTCGTCCAATCTCTCCCGTAATCCGGGGAGCAGGCCCGCCAGACCGTCGGCATCCCAACGGGGCGCGCCGGACAGGAGCATGCCCAGAGCCTGAGCTTCATTAACCAGGTCGGAATAGCGACGCAACGGGGAAGTAACGGGACTGTACGCGGGCAATCCCATTCCGGCATGCGGGCGAGGCATGGTATCCAGAGACGCAGGTGCCATGGCGCGAACAACCCGGGCGATATCCGGGGCGGAACGCCATACCCCCGCGAATTCCCGCGGCACAACTACATCCTGAGTGCGATATAAAAGAGGAACCTGCTGCTCTTTCGCCCACATGGCCAATCCGGCGTTGGCAAGAATCATCATTTCTGAAACCAGCAACTGGGCATTCGGAGTGCTCGGAGCCGGCTCCAGTTCCACCTCGATATCCGCCCCTTCTCCGGAGAGGGAAATATCCACATCCGGCTTCTCGATAATGACAGCACCATCCGCCACGCGGCGCTTTTGCCGGGCCTCGGCAAAGGCCAGCCCCATACGCAGTCGATCCAGATACGGTACGGCAGGATTGGCTGCTCCTTCTTCACCTGCCAGAGCGGCCTCGCAATCCACATAGCTGAGGTTTGCGGTCAAGGCAGAACGTCCTGCATCCGGCCGACAGGAGATGAGAGTCCCCTCCTGATCAACCTCGCAATGCAGCAGAAAAACGGGTCGCACTTGCCCGGCCAGCAAACTGAACGCACCTGTGCCCAAACATTCGGGCATCATATGAGAATCACCTTCGGGCAAATAAATGCTGGTAGCGCGACGGGCTACGGCCTTGTCCAACGGCGAGCCAAAGGACCAGGCCAGCGCCGGGCAGGCCAGCGCCACGTCCACGCTCCACCCGCCCTCTGCGCGAAGGGCTATGTCAAAAGCATCATCAATATCCCGGGTGGAAGAGCTGTCAATGCTCAGAAACAGGCCCGGCAGATTCTTCAGTTCAAAGGAAGAGCTGAGCGCGACAAGTTCGTTGCTCTCCTGTTCAAAGGCAGAGGACCATGCATCGCCCTCTTCATATTCCGCACGCGCCAGCCAGAAATTGTAATGTTCAGGCACAATACCCCATGCCTGCGCCAGCAGAAGAGGCAAATGCGGGTCGTCCGGCAGGCCTTTGCTTACCTGCTTCCACAGCGCGTCATCCTCCAGTGTTTCCGGATCGAGAATACGGGCACGGAGCAGTTGTTCAAGGCGCGAACGAACAGGTTCAGGCGGAATGAAGGCCGCATCAGGGCTTCGCTTGTATTGTTGGGATGAGTCCCACAGCAGGCGGAACCACTCTGCTCCTCCGCCGATCAATTCCTCGCGCTCACGCTTTATTTCCGCTTCAACCCTGCGGCGCTCCACTTCTTCCGCGCTGAAGATCTCAAATTCCGGAGGTTGAAAGCGAAAGTGGGTTTTACAAGCCAAAAGTGCCTGTCCGCACGCCGCGACGTGATCCACATCCGGTTCACTTTGGGCCAGCTCCGCCAGCCACACCGCCGAGGCTTTTTCCACTTCGCCCTGCGCCAATTCCCAAAGTTCTTCCGGATTCACAGACGGCGCCAGAGCTTCTCGCGCCTGCTTGCGCTCCGCCAGAAGCGCGCAGGCTTCATCACGGTTTTTGCCCGCTCCGTATTGCGGCCCCGCCCAAGGCAACACACGGTTCGCGGCCAGCGTTGTTTCCCGCCGGTTGGGCAGGAGCAGGCGCAATTTCCCCGCCTGCTCCTCCATCACCCAGGCGATTTGCGGGGAGTTACCCTGCATGAATTCCACGACGCACCCTGCGCCCGGATATTTGACAAGTCCCGCCTTGTTGCCCGATACCATGCCTACCTCGATTGGAATATTTATTATAAAACCAAGTTGATAACACTGTGCGTGACGTGTTTTTTTACTGCGGCATGGAGGAGGGGGCGTCGCTCCATGGCTCGCCAACGCTCGCGCCTCCGGCGGCCAAGGTTCGTATCAACACTATTCTGGAACAGAGCCAAAGTAAATTACCTCTGAAATTTTTATTCTTCTTACGAGCACCAAAGGCCTTACAGCCATAGCCTATTCGCTCAGTACGTCTTTGCGCCACTGCCCGAATGACACGGTACAAGTTTTGAAATAATCTACCAGCCTGTCTTTGGTAATGCCCCCCGCGAGATCAAGATCCAGCTCAAGGCAGGGGTCGCCCTCTTCATCCAGGTAGGAACGGGAAAAACGCTTGCTCCTGTTCCATTCATTCACCTTGTCCAACGTGGCCGACGTTCCGGAAAAACACACATAGAACTGAATGCTGTGCCCCTCGTCATACAGCATGATGCCACACTTGGAACCATCCAGTTTCCACACTACTGTGGATTCCATACCCTCGCCGGGGTTGTCCGTTGCAGCTGCATACCCTTCACTCTTCAGGGCTTCCGTAATACTTTCCACTCCAAGAGTATCAATAACTCCGGATTCCGCGCGTACAGCCGACGGCCCGGCCAGAACGGCAAACATCAACGCCAGGGCTGCAATACGGCTCCCTCGCCTTGCGAAGCAGGTGTTCATGGCATGTTCTCCCCTGTTTGTCAGCCGGCGTGAATTCTCCAAAATCTCACGCCGCACATGACAATATTTTAACTTTAACGTTGCTCTCTGATTGATGACAATCCCCGCATACGCGGGTTTTGCGTTGCCGATGGCTCGTTTTCAAAAAAACTCGCTGAACCGAAAGACACGGCTTTCGGGCAATTAACGCCGGGAATGTTTCAATCCACAGTCGCCCCATCCGCCGACTGACTCCGCAGCCGACGT
>CAJTSU010000078.1 GCA_910579055.1 uncultured Mailhella sp.
TAATGCGGCATGGAGGGGGGCGAGGAGCGGAAGAAAGGGTTCGCGGAGCGGAGCCGAGTGAAGCGCAGCCGCACGAAGGCGCAAGCGAGCTAGCCGTGGATACATGCTGCCTTTCGCCCGTGTGGAACACGTGCTGTCTTTGCGGCAACGCATGTTGCCGCCCATGCTGGAGTAAAACAGCACGGCACGCATAGTGTTATCAGCATGGTTCTATAATAGCCAAAAGGATTTATCGGTTTCGCCGTCTTGTTAAGAACTCTTGCCTCTAAAGAGGTTTCAACCCCATAAAGGAATTTTTGATGAAACACCCAAAGCTGTTCTCCCCCATTACTATTACGCCGCAATGCATATTGAGGAACCGTATCGTCAAGACAGGGCAATCCACCTGGCTGTGGAATGAAGACGGCAGTGCCGACGGCAGCAGGGGCGTTGATCTGTATGAAAACATTGCCAAAGGAGGCGCGGCCGCGGTCATTGTGGGCGGTTGCGCCATTGAAGACACGCCCGGCATCTATCTCGGGCTTTATGACGACAGATTCATTCCCGGCCTTCAGGAACTGACCGGGCGTGTTCAGGCGCACGGATGCAAGATTTTTGCGCAGTTCCATCACTCCGGCCCTGCCGCCTGGCCTCGCCTCGGCCAGTTGCCCATATCGTCTTCCTCGCTTGACGTGAACGAAATTCCCATGCCCCCGCCCAACGGAAACCCCTGCCGCGGCCTCAGCATCAGCGAGATTCACGAAATGCGGGAGCGAATTGTCGAGTCCATCGTCCGCGCGGACAAGGGCGGCTTCGACGGCATGGAGGTTCATGCGGCGCACGGCTACTTTCTCAACAGCTTTGTCAGCCGCGTGTGGAACCGCAGGGATGACGAATACGGCTGCCAGAATGTGGAAAACCGTACTCGCATCGTCAGAGAAATCCTGCAGGAAGCCCGCAAGCGCTGCCGTCCCGATTTTGTTCTCGGCATCCGCATGAACGGCCGTGAATACGGAGCCAAAAAAGGCATTACCCTCGAAGAAGCCCTGGAAAATGCTCAGGCATTTGAGGCCGCCGGGGCACAGTTCCTCAACGTGGCCGGGTACGGTTACGGTACCATGCCTTTTCGCTATTGCCCCGACTATTTCCCCTACCCCGAGCCGGAAGACTTCATGGAACCTTACATGGATATCTACCGTCACAAGGGGCTTTGGACCGATTCCGCCGGCTATGTCAAAAAGGTGGTTCATGTGCCGGTTATTACCGCCGGGCGCATGAATGAGGATCTTGCCGAGCGCGTCCTGAATGAGGGCGACGCCGACATCATCGGGCTGGGCCGTACCCTCTGGGCCGATCCAGAATTTCCCAACAAGGTTCGCGACGAGCGCTTTGAGGATATCGTGCGCTGTACCCGCTGCGCCAGTTGCGAAGACCCGGTTACCCAGCCTCGTATCTGCCGCGTGAACCCTTCGCTGGGCAGGGACAGGGAACTGGACATGAGCCCCGCAATCCGGAAGAAAAAAGTCATGGTCATCGGCGGCGGCCCTGCGGGCATGGAAGCGGCTCGCGTGGCCGCGCTGCGCGGGCACGACGTAACCCTGTATGAAAAGGAAGCCCAGCTTGGCGGACGTATCCGGCTGGCTTCCATGATAAAGGGCTGCGATGTGGAAAATGTTCTGCCTGTTTATGAGTATCTGACCACGCAACTGGGCAAATTGCCGGTGAAACTCCGCCTCGGCGTCACGGTCACAGCGGAGACTGTGCGAAAGGAACAGCCCGACGCCGTTGTCATCGCCACCAGCAGCCCTTATGCGGTACCCGATATCCCGGGCATCCACAGCTCCCGCGTATTTACCATCAAGGGGCTTGCCGGGCAGGTGAAATTGCCCATGCGCCTGTTCGGCCCCCGGCTCCTGGAAAAACTGACGCATGTCTTTCTGCCCGTCGGCAAGCGGGTAGTCGTGCTGGGTGGCCAGATCGAAGGCGTGCAGGGGGCGGTGTTTCTGAAAAAGCGCGGCCGCGAGGTGACCATCATTGAGGAAAGCGCCTCCATCGGCGGCGGTATTCCTGAAAGATTCCTTCAGCGCATCGGGCCGTGGTTCAGGAAAAAAGGAGTGGAAGTGCTCACGGAAAGCAGAGCCGAAGCCATTACCGACGATGGGGTGAAAGTTCGTTTGAAAGACGGCACGCAGAAGTTTGTCCCCTGCGACAGCGTCATGGTGCTCATGCCTCAGGTTCCGGATACTGCCCTGACCGAGAGCCTGCAAGGCATTGTTGCGGAAGTCCATGTCATTGGCTCCAGCCTTGGGGCGGAAAACGGCCTTCTCAAGCATGCGCTGCTTGATGGCCGTCGTGTCGGTTGCCGTTTATAACCTTGAGGCTTGCTATAGCCGTGGTGTTAAAAATAAGCTTCGAGCGTCATCAGGAGGTCGCGGAAGAGAGGGTTCGCGGAGCCGAGTGAAGCTGCGCTTCACTCGGCGCAAGCGAGCCGGCCGTGGATACATGGCTTTGCGGCAACGGATGTTGCCGCCCGTGCCGTGATAAAAATACACGCCTCGCGCAACGCCTTTAACAGTATTCTGCAACAGAGCGTACGACGGTCTTCGCTTGACCGGAGGGCGGCAAGGCCCGTATAGTAGCGGGACATTTTTTGGAGGTGTGCCATGTTTGGAATAGGCATGCAGGAACTTTTGATTATTCTGGTGTTGGTACTGGTCATTTTCGGCGCAAAGCGCCTGCCCGAGATCGGGGGTGGCCTGGGCCGGGCCATTCGTAATTTTCGGCAGGCCTCTTCTGAGCCGGATGAAATTGATGTCACGCCCAAGAGCGGGAAGCCGAGCGACGAAAACAAAGACGCCTGATTCGTCCGCTTCAGCAAAAATTCCTTTATGGCTTGAAAGCTCCCTTTCCAGCTCTTGCGAAAGGACGCGTTCAGCCCGTCCCGCTCTTTGCCCCGTTCTGTTCTTTGCATAGGGGGGCGCTATCATGCCGATGACCGCCATGGAGGTATTTCATGATTGTCGAACAGATTTCCATTTTTCTTGAAAATAAGACCGGCCGCCTGGTGGAAGTGACGAAAGCGCTTGCCGATGCCAAAGTCAATATCCGCGCTCTTTCCCTGGCTGATACCTCGGACTTCGGTATCCTCCGTCTTATCGTGGACAACACCGAAAAGGCCAGACTGGTGCTCAAGGAGCACGGTCTGACCGTGGGCAGTACCAGCGTGGTCGCCGTTGAAGTGGACGATACGCCGGGCGGACTGGATCACATTCTGCGCGTGCTTTCCGGTGCGGGAATCAATGTCGAATACATGTATGCCTTTGTGCAGCGTTCCAGCGAAAACGCCACGCTCATTTTCCGCTTTGATCGCACGGAGCAGGCTCTGGACGTGCTCAAGCAGCATGGCATTCCGGTACTGTCTTCGGAAATGATTTGCCGCTGAACACAGCCACAAGCATTGCCCCCCGCAAGCATTGCTTCCGGGGGGCTTTTTGCAGGCCCTGTTCCAGAACAGTGTTGAAGCTATCCTTGACCGCCGAAGGCGCGAACGATCCGGCCGTGGATACATGTCTTTGCGGCAACGAATGTTGCCGCATTCCTGTGCGCTATTCAATGCCCGCGCGCAGGCAGTCGTGCATGTGCAGTATTCCGACAACATTTCTGGAGCTGTCCACCACCAGCAGACAGGTGATGCGTCTTCCGTTCATCAGGGCCAGCGCCTTGGAAGCCGGGGCTTCGGGCGTAATGGTGATCGGATCGGGAGTCATGATTTCGCCCGCGCTGCGCCGCAGGAGGCTGTCGCTCATGTGACGGCGCAGGTCGCCGTCGCTGATCATGCCTGTCAGGCGGCCTTCACGGGTGATGGCCAGGCAGCCGAAGCCCTTGGCGCTCATGACCACCAGCGCCTCGCTCATGGGGGTGGCCGCGTCCGCCAGGGGGATCTCGTCTCCGCAGTGCATGATGTCGCGCACCAGGCGCAGGCGGCGGCCAAGGTGCCCGCCGGGGTGGAACCGGGAGAAGTCTGCCGCCGTGAAACCATGCAGCTTGAGCAGGGCCATGGCCAGAGCATCTCCCATGGCCATCATCATGGTGGTGGAACTGGTGGGAGCGCAGCCCAGCGGACAAGCTTCTCCCACATCGGGCAGGAGCAGCAGAAGATCCGCCTGCCTGCCCAGAAAGCTGTCCGGATTGCGGGTCATGGCGATGATCGGAATGCCTCGTCTGGCCGTGTATTCAAGGATATCGGTAAGCTCCGGGGATTCGCCGGAGTTGGACAGAGCCAGCAGTGCGTCGTTTGCCAGAACAGTGCCGAGATCGCCGTGGCTGGCCTCGCCGGGGTGGATAAAGTAGGCCGGAGTGCCGGTAGAACTGAGCGTGGCCGCAATTTTGCGGGCCACATGGCCGCTTTTGCCCATACCGGTGACGGCGACTCTGCCCGTACAGTGGAAAATGGCGTCCACACAGCGGGAGAAACCGGCATCCAGTCCTTCAGCCAGGCGTTGCAGAGCGGAGGATTCCTGAAGCAGAACCCGCCGGCCGAGTTCCAGAACAGCGTCATCACGGCTGTTGAGGCCGCTGACGGGAGTATGGACGGAAATGGAGGGTGCGCCGTGCGCGGAGGAGCTTTCTGACATGATAATCCCGGTGAAAAGGCGTTTTCGGATGAGCAAGATTTAGCTTTCGTTCGTGAGCAAGGCAAGCAGCTCGGAAAGGGCCGCTTCCACGGCTTGTGCCCGAATGGCGGCACGATCGCCGCAGAAATGGAAAACTTTGGCCTGAACGCCGCCGGGCCCAGCCCAGCCACACCGTGCCCACGGGCTTGGCGGGACTGCCGCCGTCCGGCCCGGCTATGCCCGTGCTGGCCAGCGCGACATCCGCGCCCAGGGTTCCGCGCGCTCCCCGCGCCATAGCCAGCGCCACGTCCTCACTCACCGCCCCACGGCTGGCGAGTATGGCGCCGGATACGCCGAGCAGGCGGATTTTGGCTTCATTGGCATAGGAAATCACGCCGCCCCGATACCACGCCGAGGAACCGGGGATGTCGGTCAGGGCTGCGCCGATCAGACCGCCGGTACATGATTCCGCTGTGGCGCAGTGTAGTTTTTTTTCTTGCAGCAGCAGGCCCAGACGGGCCGCTGTGGATTCTTGCCAATCAGGCATGGGCATGCTCCTCCCGCATGGCGCGCTCGCTCTGGCTGAGCAGAACTCCGGCCACAACCAGCGCCGCGGCGAGGTATTGGACCGGGGTAATATGCTCACTGAGGCAAAGTACGCCCATGAACAGGGTGATGACCGGGATCAGATTGGTGTAGGCGGCCGCGCGGGCGGCGGAAAGCCTGGCGATCCCGTAGTTGTAAAGTCCGTAGCCGCCAAAGGTGGCGACAATACCGAGATAAAGAACGGCCGCAAGCGGCATCCAGTCGGGGACGTTCACGGCGAGGCGCACCGGTTCCACGGAAAAAGGCAGGAGCGAAAGCGCCGAGAAGAACAGTGCGCCCGCAAAGCTCATGCCCGCGGTCAGCAAGAGCGGCGGGATGGTTGCGGAAAGCTTGCGCATGCACAGGGTATATCCCGTGGCGCACAGCACGGCCAGTGCTTCCAGCGCGTTGCCGAGCAGCGGGGCCGGTGAACTTTCAGAAACTTCGCCGCCGAAGGAAATCCAGATTACGCCGCTTACAGCCAGAGCAAAACCCAGCCAGGCCCTGCTTCCCATCCGTTCGCCGAGGAAAACGCGCGCTCCCGCCGCCACGCTCAACGGCAGCAGGGCCAGCACCATGCCCGCCTGGGCGGAGGAGGTATAGCGCAGGGCCGATGTCTCGCTGAGGAAATACAGACAGGGTTCGCACAGCACGCCAAGCAGTAGCACGCCGCGCACGGCGGGATCTTTTAACGTGCGGACAAGGCGCGGCAGAAAGGGCAGGCAGAACAGGGCGGCGGCCCCCATGCGCAAGGCCATGGCGACCGCGGGCGAATAGACGGAAAGAGCAATTTTGAGGCCAATGAAGGTGCTGCTCCATATCAGCATGGAAAGCAGCAGGGCGAAATGGGGGAGAACAGGGGAGCGGGGGGAAAGGGGCATGATGAATCCGGCGGGCTTGTTGATTGGCTGGATGCTTATTCTAGTCTTACGCCCCATGGCCCGCAAGGGGTATCCGTGCCGGAGCGGAGCCCGGCTGGTTCCAGCAGCAGCGCGGGCTTGCTTCCGGCGGCGCGTCGGGCCATACTGCGCCCTGTCAGAAGGAGTGTTTTTCACGTCTTTCCGCCCTATTGTCTGTAACCCGACACGCCATGAAATACCTTTCCAGCCAGCTTTCCATCTTCCTGCGCGAGCGGGGCGTCAAGCGCAACCTCGGGATGTTTTTCCGATTTCTGTTTGTCATCGTCCTCATGGTGACGCTGTACAGCATTCTTTTCCACTACATCATGCAATACGAGGGCCGCGTCTATTCCTGGATTACCGGCCTGTACTGGACGCTGACAGTCATGACCACACTGGGCTTCGGGGATATCACCTTCACGTCCGACCCGGGCAAGCTGTTTTCCGTGGTGGTGCTTATGACAGGCGTGCTGTGCCTGCTGGTCATGCTGCCTTTTGCCTTTATTCAGTATGTCTATGCGCCCTGGCTCGAAGCGCAGAAAAAGCACACGGTGCCGCGCAGTGCTCCCGCCGGATTGAAAGGGCATATCATCGTGGTAGGCGTGTCGCCTGTGGCGCTGGATCTGATCAATGACCTGACCCGTTACGGCTTTTACTGTGTACTGCTCACCGGAGACGCGCCGGGCGCGCTGGATTTGCTGGATCAGGGCTATCACGTCATCGTCGGCGATTACGACGACGGCGCGGTGTACCAGCGCCTCAATGTGGGTGAAGCCGCCATGTTGACGGCCATGGACGACGATGTGCGCAATACCAACATCATCTTTTCCGCTCGGGAGGTGAATGCGGCCGTGCCCATCGTGGCCAGGGCGGAAAAGACGGAATCCATTGACATTTTGTACCTTGCCGGCGCCACGCGGGTGTTCCAGTTCCGTACGCTGCTTGGGGAGGCTTTGGCGCGGCGCGTCCATATTGACCATTCCCGGAGCAGCGTGTTGACCAGGTTCGGCCCGCTGCTGCTGGCCGAGGCTCCGGCCAAGAGAACGTCTCTGGCCGGCGGAACGGTTCGTGACAGCCGATTGCGGCAGACGACGGGGATTAATATCGTCGGGCTGTGGGAACGGGGGCGTTTCCTCCTTCCCCAGGCGGATACCGTGATTTCGCAGGACACCGTTCTGGTCATGGCGGGTACGGCTTCCCAGCTTTCCAATTTTGATGCCCGCATGCGCAGCGAGGCGGCAAATGACGCGCAAGCAGCTCCGGGCGGGCCTGTGCTGGTGCTCGGAGGGGGCAGAGTGGGGCTTGCCGCCGCGCGGAACCTGCGCGGACGCGGGCTGGACGTGGTTATCGTGGATCGGAAGGAAGTTTCCGCCGGGGAGGGCATACGCGTGGTCAAAGGCGATGCCGCCGATCTCGCCGTTCTGGAGGATGCCGGCATCCGTTCCGCGCCTTCCGTGATCATTACCACGCACGATGATGACATCAATATTTATCTGACCATCTATTGCCGCCGTTTGCGCCCGGACATGCAGATCATCAGCCGGGCCACGCTGGCCCGCAACGTGGGCATTCTGCATTCCGCCGGGGCGGATCTGGTGCTTTCTCTGGTATCCATGATGAGCGGCGGTATTATCAATATGCTCTCTCCCGGCCGGGTGTTCATGCTCAGCGAGGGGCTGAACCTGTTCCGGGTGGGGGTGGGGCAGAAGTTGATCGGCAAGAGCCTTGCTTCCAGCGATATCCGCCGTGACACGGGGTGCAGCGTTGTGGCGGTGCGCGGCCGTGAGGGCCAGATGCTGATTAACCCCGATCCCCTGCGGGAATTTCAGGCCGGAGATGAATTGTACCTGATCGGCGATTCCGGGGCGGAAAGCGCGTTTTATGAGCGCTATGGCTATGAAGGGGGTACGGATCGGCCGGCATGCGAGCCGTGGAGCATAATGCGCGCGCTGGCTGACGGCGGCGTGGACTGGGCAGCGGAGCCGTTTTCCGATATGGCGGGGAAGGCTGCTCCCGGGCCGGGGGCGGCCTCTGTGGTATCGGAGCAAAGCATGCGGGAAGAGCATGATGTTCTCCCAAAAGGGGAGACGGCAAGCCATGAGGGAATGTATGATGAACGAGGGTGAACGGAAGACGCTGCGTGCCTGGATGGAAGGGAAAGGCCTGCGCGCGCTGATGGCGCGGATTTTTGAACTAGGTGAAACAGGCATGGCTGAAGCGGCTGATGCTCCGGGGCCGCGCGGCCGCACACGGCTGGCCCTGGATGATGCGGACGCGGAGGCGCGGGATCGTCTCACAACCTGGATGCGGGGACTTGATCTGGAAATTCGGGTGGACGCCATAGGGAATATTTTTGGTGTTTTGCCTGCCGCGCCGGGCGGAGAGGATCGTGCTCCGCTCATGATCGGATCGCATATCGACACCGTGGGGAATGCCGGGCCGCTGGACGGCGTTTACGGCGTGCTGGCCGGGCTGACCGTATTGCACGCCTTCCGCGCGGTCGGCGTTCTGCCGCCTCGTCCCCTGATTGTGACTGCCTTCACCAATGAGGAAGGCGTGCGCTACCAGCCGGATATGATGGGTTCACTTGTTTACGCGGGCGGCTGCCCGCTGGAAAAAGCGCTGGATACGCGCGGCATGGACGGAAGCCGCCTTGGCGATGAACTGGAACGCATCGGCTACGCCGGAACCGTTCCTCCCGGCCATGTCACGCCGTTTGCGTACCTGGAGCTTCATGTGGAGCAGGGCCCCGCACTGGATCACGATAAGGTGCAAATCGGCGTGGTCACGGGCGTGCAGGGTATTTGCTGGCGGGAAGTCACGGTGCAGGGCGCGGCCAACCATGCGGGCACCACGCCCACAGCGTTGCGGCATGATGCGGGGCTGGCCGCAGCACGGGCCAACGTGTTCCTGCGTGAACTCGCCGCGCGTAGCGGGGTGCTGGTCACAGTGGGGAGCGTGCGCTTCGAGCCGGGGCTGATAAACGTCATTCCCTCAAAGGCCGTGTTTACGGTGGATATGCGCGATCCTGACGCGGACAGAGTGTCCGCCGCGAACGCGGAATTCGCAGCCTGGCTGCCCCATCTGGAGCAGGAGGAAGGCGTGCGCATCTCCACGCGGTCACTGGTTGATTTTGCTCCGGTGGCCTTTGCTCCCGGCGTGATCGACAGGGTGGAGGCGGCGGCGCAACGGCTGGGCTTCTCCCGGCGGCGCATGGTGTCCGGCGCAGGGCATGACGCCCAGATGATGGCCCGCATCTGCCCCGCGGGCATGATCTTTGTGCCGAGCCGGGCGGGGCTGAGCCACTGCCCGCAGGAATTCACCGGGCCGCAAGACCTGAAGCGCGGCGCTCAGGTGCTGCTGGAAACAGTTCTGGATCTGCTGGAGGCGCAGAGCGTTTCGTCATGAGAATTGCTGGCACAGAACGCCCCTGCTTGCGAAAGGTGTGGGCGTTTTTGTTACCGGAAGAAGGTGCGTTCAGTCTGCCAAATGCCTTTGTAAAATTTTATTGCTGGCATATGCAATCATAAAATCTTTTAAGTAAAAGCGGTAATCAAATGGTATAGCATGCCGCGTATGGAATTCTTTTGTTGACAGTATATTTTCAAGCGTAGTAGTACGCTCTAGCCAATCTAACCATGCCCTGGAAGGGGCTTTTTGTTTTATCACTTCTTGCTCGTTTTCAGATAGATGTGACCAATATGGAATATATATATGGTCAAACCAGTATTCATGAATTCCTTGAACACATCTAAAAATATCTGGATCTTCATCGGGGAATATTTCCCAAGGGATAAATATATTGGGAATGCGCTCAATGTTAACAGGAGGAATAGTTATAGAAGGTTGAAGTCTGAAAGGTTTTCTCATCATAGAGAAAATACTATCTTTAATTTTCACCAATATACTCCAATATTGCGCTCTGGATCATTCCACATGTTCTTGCCGTTGAACGTGTCGACCAAATCATTTTACAACATGTATTTTTAAATCAGTACACTAGGAACGGGAGTGCGCTTTCCAGCGGTTATGCATCCAGAACCATTGTTCAGGCATAAGGCGCACGGCCTTTTCCACCGCTTCGGTATAAAAACTCGCGGCGGCGCTCACCTTTTGCGCACGATTGCCCGTAAGCGCGGCCGTATCCAGAGGCGGCTGAAGGTGAAGAACATAGTCGTCCCCTTCGCGCAGTAAAAAAACGGGCCAAATCAGCGCTTCCGCCCGCACGGCAAGCAGGGCCGGCCCCATATTCACAGCGGCTTCTTCTCCAAGAAAGGGGAGGAATAAGGCTTCGCTACGCGGGGCGTTATGATCCACCAGAAAGGCCACGATGCCCTTTTTCCGCAGAGCTCGCAGCACGGTGGCGGCCACGGTGCGGTGTCCGGCCATGGTTGCGCCGCGCGCTTCACGCCGGGAAGAAATGAAGGCCTGGACTGCGGGATTGGGGTAACGCCGCACCACCACCACGCGCGGGCGTGGTTCTTCATGGAGTTCGCCCAACATGGAAGCCAGCAATTCCCATGCGCCCAGGTGGGCCGTCGCCGCCACGATGGGGCGTTCGCAGGCCAGTATCTCTTGAAACAGCTCCGGTTCCGCAATGCGCAGGCGGGGAGAGCTGAGGCCGAAACGATCGGTCAGCAGAATTTCCATAAAGGAACGCGCATTATGGCAGAAGCTGGCACGGGCTGTGGCGTGGGCCTCCGGCTCCGAAAGGTTCAAGTGGCGGATGATGTTATCGGTTGCCAGTTTGCGGCGGACGGGAAGGGCATGCCACATCAGGCGGCCGAATCCATTGCCCAGCCGGGAAAGTCCGCTGAAACCAAGCCGTGAAAGCAGGGATGCACAGCCGGAAAGCAGAGAAAACTGGATGCGATGGCGCAAGTTCACGGGCGCTCCTTGTCTGGCCCATTGGAAAGGGGGGCGAGTTCCGTCAACTCGCGTTCAAGGCGGATGCGGGCGGCGGCAAGGCGGTCGTCGTTCAATTCGCCGGTTTCGATTTTCCAGGGCGTGCCGAAGTTGATGTCCACCCGCCCGAAGGGGACGGGCAGCTTGAATTTATCCCAGGTGGGAAGGTGCAGTGCGGGGCGGGGCAAAATACGGACGGGCACGATCCAGGCGTCGGCATGGCTGCTCAGGAAAAATGCGCCATCCTTGGCTTTGTGCCGGGGGCCCATGGGGCCGTCCACCGTGATACAGGCGTGTACGCCCTCCTGCTTCATCAAACGTGAAGCGCCGAGCAGCGCCTTGAGGCCGCCGCGCGTGCTCGAACCGCGCACGGTACGCAGACCGAGACGTTCCAGCACACGGGCCAGAAGCTCTCCGTCGCGGCTGGGGCTGACCACCGTGACAATGTCCAGCTCGCGCTTGACCCGCATAAGCGGAAAAAGTTCGTCATGCCAGAGACAGAACACCATGCGCTTTTCTGCCGCATTCAGAGCATCCACGGCCTCGCGGCCTCGCTCGTGGAAACGCAGAGTGCCGCATATGGCCTGATAAAAATAATAAAAAGGGGCGGCGGCCCAGACCAGGGAAATACGCATCAAGCCTCCGGGCACGGGGAAAGAACAGGGGGAGATGGTTCAATCGTGGTTAAGTTCATATGTTTCAGGGCTGCAGAAAAAGCGACAGCCTCGTAACTCCTTGACGGAGTTCCTTATACCTTACATTATTCCCTTGTGCCAGCCCCTCCCCCTCCTGGGGAGGGCGTAACAAAAGAGGTTTCTATGAGCGTTCTGGATTGCCGGGGCATGCCCTGTCCACAGCCCGTGGTGTGTTGCCGCGACTGGCTGAAGGAAGGAAAACATGCCGGTGAGATGCTGGAAGTGCTGGTGGACAACTCCGCTGCAGCGGAAAATGCAGGTAATTTTTTGCAGGGACGCGGCCTGGCTGTGGAAACACGGCAGGAAGGTTCCGCGCTGTGGCGTCTGCGTGTGTCTGTTCCCGCAGAGGGAAGCGGCCCGGAATGTGCATTGTCGTCCGAATATACGGAACATGCGGGGCGGACGCTGGTGTTCATTCCCACGGAGACGCTTGGCCGGGGCGATGATGTTCTGGGAGCAAAGCTTATGGTGAATTTTCTGGCTTCCTTGCCGGAACTGGGGCGGGAACTGTGGCGTGTGGTGCTGGTCAACGGCGGAGTGAAGCTGACCGTTGGCGGGCCGGCGCTGGATAAACTGAAAGCCCTGGCTGACGCCGGATGTTCCATTCTGGTCTGTGGCACCTGTCTGGAGCATTTCGGATTGCTGGATAAAAAGCAGGTGGGAGATACCACCAACATGCTCGACATCATTACCGGCATGCAACTCGCGGATAAGGTTATCAGGGTATAGCACGCCTTGTGCCCCCCCATTATTGCCGTGTGTTTAATTATCGGGAGTGCGGGGGAGAGTGTCTCCTCCGGCGGGGCACGGGGCGCTTTTGGCCGTAAAAGCAATGCTTCGTACGGATCAACAGAGCGGAGATGAACCTTGATGCATCAGCATCCGGGCAAACCCCGTTTTGGAAGTTCTGAGGTTGTTGGCGCTGTTAACAACCTCAGAAATCAGATATTTTCGCGGAGAATGCGGTAATGGGGCGGAGGTTGCGGATATGAGCGGAAATGCGGAAGAAAACGGAGGCGTGCGCCTGAACAAGGCTTTGGCAGACGCGGGGCTGTGTTCCCGGCGCAAGGCTGATGAACTTGTTTTCGCCGGGCGCGTGAGCGTTAACGGGACAGTGGCGGACAGCCCCGGCCTGCGTGTGCAGGCTTCGGATCGGGTAAGCGTGGACGGCCGCCCCGTGCGCCTGCGCGCCCCGAGCGTGACGGCCGCAAAGGCCGCCCCGTGGGGCAAGGCCGGGGAACACTGGACACCGTGCTGGCTCATGCTGCACAAGCCGGTGGGCGTGGTGTCCACAGCGCACGACCCGGAAGGGCGGCGGACTGTGCTTGAATACGTGCCGCCCGCCTGGAAAGAGCGCAGACTTTTCCCCGTAGGCAGGCTGGACTATTTTTCGGAAGGGCTGATCCTGCTGACCGATGACGGGGAACTGGCTCACCGGCTCAGTCATCCGCGCTGGCATATGCCGCGCCGTTATGAGGTTCTTGTGCGTCCGGAGCAAGGGGTTTCCCTCCCGGATGTTCTGCGCCGCATGGGCCAGGGCATGACTTTGGAAGAAGGAGAGCATCTGGCCCCGGTGGAGGCCGTGGAACTTCCTGCACGCCCCGGTATGGGGCGCGGTATTCTGATCGGATTGACCCTGCATCAGGGCCTGAACCGCCAGATCCGCAGGATGTGCCGCGATCTCGGTCTGACCGTACTCAAGCTGCGGCGCGTCAGTCAGGGGCCGCTGAACCTGGGGACCCTTCGGCCCGGCGAGGTGCGGGCGCTGAGCAGGGAAGAGGTCACTGCGTTACGTCGGGCTGTGAGGCTGTAGGGAACGGATTCGGAAAAGAGAGTGTTCAGCGGGAAGCATCAAGGAGATGACGGAAATGATGGATATACGTTTTCAGACCGGCGGCGGCAGCTGCTGGAAGGCCGATGCCGCATTGGCGTTTTTCTTTGAAGGAGAGGGGCCGGAGCAGGCTGCTCCTGCGCTGGAACAGGCCGCTCCCTGGCTCGGCATTGCTCCGGCCTGGCGCGACTATCGGGGGAAAAAGGGGGAAGTGGCCGTCCTGTATGGCCCGCCTGCCATGGAACTTTCCCGGGTGGCGGCACTGGGCCTGGGGGATCGGAAAAAGGCGGGAGCTGAGGGCGGCCTGACCGCATTGCGTCACGCTGTTGGCGGCGCATTGCGTCTGTGCCGTGAACACGGTCTGGAAAGCGTGGCCGTGGATATGCCCTCCGTGGAGCGGATTGCTCCGGTTTACGGACTTGATGCGCCTCGCCTGGCACGGGAGATCTCTCTGGCGGCATTGCTGGGGCTGTACCGTTATGAACGCTGGCTGAGCGGGAAGGACGCTTCTCCGGCAGACCCGCGTTGGATGGCTTTTCTGTTTCGCGAAAAACATGTGGATGATGCGGTGCAGGATGCCGTGCGTCTGGCCGAAGCGGAGGCCGCCGGTCTGTATCTGGCCCGGGATTTGGCCAATGGCCCGGCCAATGAGGTGACGCCGGTCTTTATGGCGTCCACGGCGGCGGAACTGGCCTCCCGGTATGCGGAATACGGTATGAAGTGTCGGGTACTGGGGCCGAAAGAGCTGGAAGAGCGCAACATGGGCGCGTTTCTGGCCGTGGCCCGCGGTGCGGAACGTGACCCTCGGCTTGTGGTTCTGGAGTATGCCCCCAAGGGGGCGGAAGGCAGGCCGGTCGCGCTGGTAGGCAAGGGCATCACCTTTGACAGCGGAGGGATCAGCCTCAAACCCGCCGCGAACATGGCTGAAATGAAAGGCGACATGTCCGGCGCGGCCGCAGTGATGGGGACATTTGAGGCCTTGGGCCGTCTGGCTCCGCAGTGGACGCCGCCCTGTCCCGTGGTGGGCGTGATGCCGTGTACGGAAAATATGCCTGACGGGCGCGCCACGCGTCCCGGGGACATTGTGGTCGCCATGTCCGGCCGGAGTATCGAAATCGTCAACACTGACGCCGAAGGCCGGCTGGTGCTTGCGGATGCCATGACGTACGCCCAGAAAACCTGGAACCCCGGTGGCATGGTGGACATCGCTACGCTGACAGGTGCCTGCGCCGTGGCGCTGGGCAAGGGCAACGCCGGGCTGTTCACCAACGACGATTCACTTGCGGAATTGCTGCATGCGGCGGGCTGCGGCCTGGGAGAGCGCAACTGGCGGCTTCCCATATGGGAAAGTAGCCGGGAAATTTTGAAAAGCAACGTGGCGGATATGATTAATTCCGGCGCGCGCGAGGGTGGAGCGCTGCATGCGGCCTTTTTCCTGAGCTGCTTTGTGGAAGAAGGCATGCGCTGGGCTCATCTGGATATTGCGGCGGCGGATGCGGGTGAATCTCCGATCAATGCCAAAGGTGCGACAGGTTTTGGTGTGCGAACCCTGCTTGATGCCGTGCGGAGTGTGGAACAGTGGCGCTTAAACTGAGTTTTGCGCAGCAGACTTGTGTGCGCGCCGCGGGTAAGGCCATGCAGGAATGCCGCATGATCGCCCCCGGCGCGCGGGTGGGTGTGGCCGTATCCGGCGGAATGGACAGTTTTGTGCTGCTCAAGGTCATGCAGTTGCGCCGGCGCATCGTGCCCTTTCATTTTGAATTTATGGCGCTTCATGTGAATCCGGGCTTTGATCTGGACAATCATGCCCCTCTTGCGGACTGGTTGCGGGCAGAGGGTATTGCCGGGCATCTGGAAGCAACGGATCACGGTCCACGCGCCCATTCAGAGGAAAACCTGCGCAACTCTCCCTGTTTTTATTGCGCAAGGCTGCGCCGCAAGCGCCTGTTCGCCCTGTGCGCGCAATATGGCCTTACGCATCTGGCCTTTGGCCATAATGCCGACGATTTGGTCACCAATTTCATGATGAACCTCATTCAAACCGGCAGAGTGGATGGAATGGGCATGAGCGAGCCGTTTTTTGAAGGGCGGCTGCGGGTTATCCGCCCGCTCCTGCTGGTGGAAAAGGCCGATATCGCCCGGGCGGCCCGGCAGTGGGAACTGCCGCTGTGGAGCAACCCCTGCCCTTCGGCCGGGAGTACCAGGCGGGCGGACATGATGACATTGCTTGATACCATGTGCGAGGGCAGTAAAGTCCGGCGCAAGAATATTTTCCAAGGGTTGACCCGCTGGCAGATGGCTAAAGACGGAGAAAAGGCGCGTGCGGAAAAGGGCCGCGAAGAAGAGACTATGTTACGCTCTATTATAGCACCATGTTGATACCGCTGTGCGGGAGCGGCACCATGCGTTGCCGCAAAGGCACCCCGTGTTCCACACCGGCGAGCGGCAATCGTCGGGCGACGAAGGAGCCTTAGAGCATTTTGTCATTGAAATGCTCTCGGAGTCGAGCGGAGCGAGGCTCATCT
>CAJTSU010000079.1:0-9428 GCA_910579055.1 uncultured Mailhella sp.
GTATCCACGGCCGGCTTCGCTTGCGCCTCCGGCGGTCAGGGATATGTTCAACACTATTCTGGAACAGAGCCAAGAGTTAATATCAAAGAAAGGGAGAGCCATCTTATGCAGGAGACCCATGACTTGAGCAGACGTGCCTTCCTGCGGTATACCGGCCTTGTCACCGGAGCCGCCGCAACACTCGGACTGACAACTGCCTCACTGGCGGCCACAAAAACCGCACCGGCCAGGGACACAGAAGCGCATGCCGCTCACGCCACAGCGCAAGACAAGCCTCTTTCCCGCGGCTGGATGTTCTGCAACAACGAACAGGAATTCGCCACGCTGTCCGCCGCAGCAGAACGGATTTTTCCGAAAGACGAAACCGGCCCCGGTGCAATAGAACTGGCTGTTCCCATCTTCATCGACAACCAGCTTGCCGGGGCATACGGTTATAACGCACGGGAGTATCTCGCCGGCCCCTATCACTTTCCGGGAGCGCCCACTCAGGGATACCAGACGCCTCTTCTGCGCCGCGATCTGGTCAAGCGGGGACTTCTGGCTCTGAATAACGCGGCCCGGGAACGGTTCAAAAAAGACTTCCCCAAACTGAGCGACGCGGAGCAGGATATTATCCTCACTGACTGCGCGGCCGGTAAACTTCCCGCCCGAGGGTTCACTTCAGACTATTTCTTCTCGATTTTGCGGATGCTGGTTCTGGCGGGTGCCTACGCTGACCCGCTTTACAACGGCAACAACAATATGAACGGCTGGCGCATGAAGAAGTACCCGGGAGCGCAAATGGCCTATATCTCGCTCATAGCCGACGCCGAATTTGATTCTCCGGAGCCCATCTCCCTCTCCAGCATGCAATAATCCAAGGAACGCGACATGGCCAAAACAAGGAAAAAAGTAAACGTGGTGACAGTGGGCGTGGGCTTCCTCGGCGGCCTGGTGCTTGCCGAATGTACCAAGGCCGGGCTTTCCGGGGTGGGGCTGGAACGCGGCGACCGTCGTGGGATTAACGATTTTCAGGAAATGCACGATGAATGGCGCTACGCCGTCAATTACGCGCTCATGCAGGATCTTTCCAAGGAAACCGTCACCTTCCGCAATACCGAAGACATGCAGGCTTTGCCCATGCGCAGAATGGGTTCCTTTCTGCTGGGCGACGGACTGGGCGGAGCGGGAACGCACTGGAACGGCATGGCGTTCCGCTTTTCCCCGTATGACTTTCAGATTAAAACGCTGACAGAAGAGCGTTACGGCAAAAACAAACTGGGGCCGGACTATCAATTACAGGACTACCCTTTGACCTACGACGAAATGGAGCCCTATTACACGGCGTTTGAAGAGGCCATTGGTATAGCCGGGGAACCGGGACATTTCAGCGGCAAGCGCTCCAAACCCTACGCCATGCCTCCGCTGGTAAAGACTCCGGTTCTCGCCAAATTCGAGCAGGCGGCCAGGAAAGTGAATTGCCATCCCTACATGATTCCGGCGGCCATTGCCTCCCAGCCCTTTACCACGCCGGACGGCATCGGGCACACCCCCTGCATGTATTGCGGTTTTTGCGAACGCTTCGCCTGCGAGTACGACGCCAAAGCCCAGCCCACCAACACGTTCATTCCCGTTGCGGAAAAAACGGGCAACTGCGACATTCGTTGCAACGCCAATGTGGTGGAAATTCTCAAGCAGGGGGATCGCGTCACCGGGGTGCGCTATATCGACACGTTGACTCTGGAAGAATTTGTCCAGCCTGCCGATGTGGTGGTATTGTCCAGCTTTGTGATGAACAACGCAAAACTGCTCATGGTATCGAAAATCGGGCAGATGTATGACCCCCAAACCGGGCGCGGCACATTGGGCAAGGGGCTGTGTTATCAGATCACGCCCGGTACGACCATGTTCTTTGACGAGCCCATGAATCTTTTCGCCGGAGCAGGCGCACTGGGCGTATGCTACGACGATTTCAACGCCGACAACTTCAATCACGAAAAGCTCGATTTCATCCACGGCGGGGTCATTTCCCTGACGCAGACCGGCAAGCGCCCCATTGAAAGCAATTCCACTCCCTCCGGCACGCCCTCATGGGGGTCAGCGTTCAAGAAGGCTTCCATTCACAATTTCAACCGTTCTTTGAGTATCGGCGCGCAGGGTGCCTCCATGCCCTACAAATACAACTATCTTTCCCTTGACGACACATACAGGGACGCCTACGGCCTGCCTCTGCTGCGCATGACCTACAATTTCACCGACCAGGATCGCGCCCTGTTCCGGTTCATCGCCGGAAAAATCGAAGAAGCGGCCAGGGCCATGAACCCCAAAGCCATGGACAGCAAAGCTTCTCCCAGAGACTACAACATCGTGCCCTACCAGACCACGCACAATACAGGCGGAACCATCACGGGCAAAAGCCCGGAAGACAGCGTGGTAAATTCGTATCTGCAACATTGGGATGTGAAAAACCTCTTTGTGGTAGGCGCGGGCAACTTTCCCCACAACGGCGGATGCAACCCCACAGGTACGGCAGGCGCGTTGGGATTCCGTTGCGCCGAAGGTATTCTGAAATATGCCCAAAAGGGCGGCAGTCTGGTGTAAAATCGGAAGATGCCGCACCAGCCCCCCGAAAACTCCGCGAAGCGGGTTTGTCATCAGCCTGAAGACCGCTGCTCCGAATCCCGTCGGGGGAATAATTTCCCCCGATCCCCTTTATGTATTGCCGTTATGCCATCGAGGTAATCCGACCTCACCCAGCCTACAGCCTGGAGGCATAATCTGCCAGACTCTTCAGCTGCTCGTCCGACAAACGCTTGACCACACCGGTCATGACCTGTTTGCGCGGGCCGCCGAAACTGCCGTCCTTGTAGCCTTCCAGCATTTTCAACAATTCTGAGGCAGACTGCCCCTTGACAGGCTCAACGCCTTCACCGGGAGAACGGCTGCCGTCAGCTCCATGACAGCTCTGGCAGTAGGTTTTGAACAGGTTTCCTGCGTCAGTGTCAGCAAACGCCATAGTCACGGAAAAAAGGGATACTGCCGCCGCACATGCGATCAATACTTTCTTCATGGTATGCCTCATTCTTTAAGGTGATTCAACATCAGAACAGCATAATGTTCTGCTCTCCCCCTTCCTTGTACTCTCCCCTCGCATGAAAACTCCATGATAATCACGCAGTTAACAGCCAGGCAAATACGCAATCTGATCGTAATTTTCGAGGCTGCTGACGTCATCAATATCCTTCAGACTGATGAAAAATATCTTTCTATAATGGAAACTGACCCGCCGGCCTCGTATGATTGTTGCAGAGATAAAAACCGGATTTTTCGGCGTTGGAACAACAAAGGAACGAGGCATGATTTCCCCTACCACGACAGACGCGGCCCTGCTGATACCGCCGCCCATGGCGTTGCCCGCACCATCAGCCTTGCTGACGCTGCTCCAGGTACTCACTTTTTTCGGGCACCTGGTACTGGTGAACATCCTTCTCGGATCAGTCATGCTGGCCATCCTTGATCGCCGTGCGGCCATTCCGGACGAAAAAAACGGCGTGGCATTCATGCCTAAAACGCTGGCTCTGGCCGTCAACTTCGCCATCGCACCCTTTTTGTTTCTTCAGGTGCTGTACGGCAACTATCTGTACACAAGCATCATACTTATGACCGTATGGTGGCTGGCTCTTGTACCGGCCGTCATGCTGGCCTACTACGGGCTGTACCTGAGCGACAGCGAGATTCCCGTTTCCCGGCGCACGGTGCTCATCCCGACGGCGCTGCTGCTTTTGGCCGCGGCCTTCCTGCTGACCAGCGCCAGCACCCTGATGCAGCGCCCGGATCAATGGCTGCACTGGTTCTCGGCTCCACACGGCATGCTGTTGAATTTGGGCGACGCCACGCTGTTCCCCCGCTATCTGCATATCGTCCTGGCATCTCTGGCCGCAGGCGGGCTAACCATGGCCTGGCGGGCGGATCGCAGCCTGCGGCATCCGGAAACAGACGTGGACGAAGCCCTTTGGCGTCGCCGCAGGGGGCTGGCGTGGTTTTTTCACACTTCGCTGGCTCAAATTGCGGCAGGTCTGCTCTTTCTGTTTACCCAGCCCGCTTCCATACGCGCGCTGTTTCTGGGGGGGAGTTTTCTCCATACCGCGGCGCTGATCCTGGCGGCGGCCTGCCTGATCCCGGCGCTGTTCATGGCCCGCCGCGGATGCCTCGGACTCACCAGCGCCGCCGCTCTCGGCGTCATTCTCGTGATGGTCTGTAACCGCTTCATGATCCGGGACGCCATGTTGCAACCGTATCACAAGCTACAGGCTTCTGTTTCCCCTGCGGCACTGGCCATGCCGCACGGTCAGAGTACAGCGCTGGCCATGTTCCTGATTTGCGCGGTCTTGAGCATTCCGGTGCTGGTGTGGCTGATCCGCGTTGTGCTTCATGCCTTGCGGAGCACCGGCGCGCTCCCTCAAAACAACCGCCGGGCAGGCGCGGAAGCTGAGGCAGGAGAGAACTGATATGGAATATCCCGTCTGGCATTTCGCGGGCATCAACTCGGGGTTGCTCATCGCTGTCATATCGGTACTGCATATGTTCATCGCCCAGTTCGCTGTGGGCGGCGGCATCTATCTGGTCTGGATGGAGTACAAGGCCTACCGCAAGCAAACGTTGGAATTATTGCCGTGGCTGGAACGTCATACCCGTTTCTTCCTGCTCGTGACCATGGTGTTCGGCGCGATCAGCGGGGTGGGCATCTGGTTCTCCATCAGCGTTGTGAATCCTGGCGGCACTTCTCTGCTGATCCATAACTTCGTTTTTTTCTGGGCCACTGAATGGCTTTTCTTCCTTCTCGAAGTGGTGTCGCTTCTGGCCTATTATTATACCTACCGCCTGAGCCGGGAAGGAGCCATGCCGCCTGAAACACACAAGCGCATCGGTCTGGTCTATGCCGTCGCGGGCTTTCTGTCGCTTGTACTGATCAACGGGATTATCACCTTCATGCTCAGCGCCGGGCAGGGTCCCGCCAGCGGTAGTGTGTGGCGCGCTTTTTTCAATCCCGGCTTCCTGCCCGGCACACTCTACCGTCTGGCCCTGAGCCTGATACTGGCCGGTATGTTCGCCCTGTTCACAGCGTCGCGCATCCGTTCCGAGTACGCCAAGCGGCTGGCAATCCGCTCCGGGGCTCTGTGGATTGTCTTTCCCTTTTTTCTGCTTCTGGCCACTTCTTTCCAATATTTCGCCGTGTTGCCGCCTGACCGGCAGGCGGCCATACTCCGGCGCACCGCTGATATCCATCCCTTTCTGAAAGCATACGGCTGGATTCTCTGCGTGGTGTTCTTGGGTGGCGTACAGGCCTTCATCCGGGCTGAACGCCTGCGCAGGCCGTTGTCTGTTCTCATTTTATGCACGGGCCTGATGCTGGTGGGCAGTTTTGAGTGGATACGTGAAGCCGGACGCCGCCCCTGGATAGTTGAAGGTCTGATGTACTCCAATGGAATCAGCATTGCGCAGGCTGTACAGGCGCAGGCAAAAGGCGCGGCGTCACAGTCCGGTTGGCTCCGGCTGCTCGATACCATGCTCGAACCTGACGCCGAGGGCTCACTCCCGGCCCACAGTGTTCCCCTGGATGACGGCCTGACCCGCGGCGCGCTGTTGTTCGCCCAGCAATGTCATGCCTGTCACGGCCTGAACGCCCCGCGCATCGACATCCTCCCCCGCGTCGCGCGTCTGACCCCGGAAGGCCTTGCGGCCCAGCTCCAGGGGCAGGGAAAACGACTGGATTACATGCCGCCTTTTGCGGGCAATCAGGCCGACCGCGACGCGCTGGTCATCTACCTGAAACAGGCAAGCGTTTCATACCGGCCCACACCGACTCCGGAGGCACAATGAACTCCACCGCGCCGAACACTTCCTCTTCCTGCGGAACCATGGCTCTTACAGCCTGGATAGTCGCACTGTTCCTGTTTCTGCTTTGCCTGGCGCGGGCCGTATCCTCCGGCGTAAGCACCGATGAAGCGGCCCGTTTTTTTCACTCCGGCATAAATGTTGCGGAACATCAAGCCCCACCGCTTATGGGACGGACTGATCCCGGCGCAGTACTGGACAATCTTCCCGCACGCGGCACCATACCCCTTCCCGAACGGCTTCAGGGGACACTCCGAACCGGCTCCCCACAAGACAGTGCTTCCGTGGCAGCCTCCGGACCGAACGTCGCATATGTATTGTCGGGCGCGGGGTTGCAGGGCTTTTACCAGAACTCTGCACCGGACAAGGTATGGACATTGGGTTATTCCGCACCGCAGCTCAACGTACAACTTATCCGACGCGGTCCGCCCACTCCCCAGCTTATGACCGAGGGGGTCACTATCACCTGGGAACTTGCCGCAAGGAGCAAGGGCCAGAACAAGGACACGGCGCGTGGGGGACGCATGACTCCCGTGGAGGGGGCCTGGTTTCAGGCGTCCATTCCTCTCCTCGACCTGTACCCGTCCGATCAGGCGACTTCCGGTCAGGAGGCAAACAAAGAAAAGCGCACGTTCGATCCCTATCAGGTGCTTACCTTACGGGCCGTAGACGCTGACGGGGCGCTGCTGGCGGAAAGCGCCGCCGTACTGGCAGTCGCTCCAGGCTTCGGCTGCTCCCACTGCCACGACAACGCCGGAACTGCTGTTCTGGAAGCGCATGATCGGCACCAGGGCACCAAGCTTCTGGATCTGCATGCCCGGGGTGAAATTATTGCCTGCCGTACCTGCCATGACGGCCTGACCGTCAAGGGCGGCAAGAAAACGGCGGGACAGGGCATGAGCGTTTCCGCCGCAATTCACGGTTGGCACGCCCCTTATCTGACCGATAGGGGCGCGAACGCCTGTATGACCTGCCACATTGCCCTGGGCCGATCGGAAAACACACCTGAAGAACTCCCCCAAGCTCTGTTCGCCCGGGATTTTCATGGAGAGCGCGGCATTGACTGCGCGCGCTGCCACGGCGTCATGGAGGATCACTCGCTGACCCTGCTCAAGGCTGAAAAGGACGCCGGACAAACAGCGGCGGAACCGGCCATAGCCGCCATCACGCCGCGCTCCATGCCGGTGGCCGACATGGACGGCCGCTTGCCCTGGGTGCAGGAACCGGATTGTACAAGCTGCCATGACTTCATAACCAGGCCCGATCCCCGTACAGCGTCCGCCTTCAACAAATGGACGCCCCTCGACGAGGGCGCATCCGGCCTGTTCAGCGCACGCAGGGACGATATGCTCATGGTACGATGCATTGCCTGCCACGGCGCGCCCCACGCGGCATACCCGGCCAAAAATCCGCTGGCGGAAAATCTCGACAATATCCCGCCCGTGCAATACCAGAAGACCGCCGCGCCCCTGGGGAGCAAGGGCAATTGCGCGGTATGCCACGGCCGGCCCATGGACTACTCGGTCCATCACCCGCTGGTGGATCAGGACACGGCAAAATAGCATAATGCCGGGAGAACAGGCTCTCCCCCGCTCATCCACACGCGGAAACAAAGCGGCGCAGGCCGTGCCTTTTCGGGGGTATGGCTGGAACATACAACACGAACAAGCCGGATGTTCGAGCACAAAGCATGTCCGTCCGATGCAGGCATCGGACGGACGGCTGTTCACGCGTACGTTTTTCAATATGGTTTCTCTTCCATGCGCTATTCTTCCCGCAACCCGCGCCACGCCAGCCACGCCGCCTGCCCCAGCGCCACAGCCCCATCCCCGGCCGGAAACACGCGCGGCAACAACGGTCTCAGCCCCAGTGCCGCCAGTTCTCCGGGCAACTCCCGTGCCAATGTGGCATTATTCATCACCCCGCCCCCCAGCGCCACAAGTTCAACCCCGCTCTCATCCGCCGCCGCACGCGCCCACGCCGCCAGCCCCTGTGCCAGCCCGCGATGAAAACGACGGCTCGCCCGGCCTGCATCAAGCCCTGTACGCAACGCCTCGGCCAGTTCCGCAAACATGGCCCAGGTATCCGGCTCCAACAAGGGACGTTCCATTTCGCCGTCCCACCCCGCCGCCCGACGCAACGGAAGAGAAAAGGCTCCCCGTTCGGAAAAATCCTGTGCCGCTTCCAGACACAGGGCGGCCTGCCCTTCGTATGACATGCAATCGCACAGGCCGCACAGAGCGGCCACAGCGTCAAACAATCTGCCGCAGCTGGACGTAAGCGGGCTGTTCACGCGGCGCTCCCACATTTCCATGAGCATGGGATACAAGGCGGCCAGAGCCGGATTCCTCTGCCAGGGGAATCCGGGGAGAGCGTCTGGAACAAGGCCCGCGGCATATCCCGCTTCCGGCCCCGCATGCCGCAACAGAGAAGCCGCGGAACGCCACGGTTCACGCGCGGCCACATCCCCGCCGGGCAAGAGAAAAGGCCGCAGCCTTCCCAGTCTCCGCCATGCTCCGGCATCGGGCTGCACGAGCAGCAGTTCCCCTCCCCATACGCTTGAACGGCCTTCCCCTTCCGGGCCGTAGCCCGCGCCATCCAGCGCAAGCCCGAGCGCCGGGCCTCTGTATCCGGTTTCCGCCAGCACGGCGAACACATGCGCGACATGGTGCTGAAGGGTAAACAACGGGATGTTCCGGGCCGCGGCATACCTTTCCGCCAGACGGGAGGAAGCGTAGTCGGGATGGAGATCCCGAACCACGGCGACAGGTTCGCTTTCCAGCAAGCGTTCCAGATGGCGCTGGTTTTCCTCAAAAAAGCCCAGTGCCCCGGCCCGATGCAGATCTCCACCGTGCTGACTGACAAAGGCGTCCTTTCCGCGCGTGATGCAGAACGTGTGCTTGAGGTCGGCCCCTGCCGCGAATACGGAAGTCAAGCGAATATTTCCAGCCAGCGCCTGTGGCAGAGGGACAAAGCCGCGCGCCCGGCGCAGCATGCGCGGCGGGGCTTCGCCATGCCCGTCAGACTGTTTTCCGTCCACAGCCGAAGGTCGCGGAGGATCGGCCATGAGTACGGAATCATCCACCCGCACCAGAATATCCCGATTATGGAATAAAAACAGATCCGCAATGTCTCCGAGCCGGGCGCGGGCCTCCCGGTTGCCCAGGCAGATGGGTTCGCCCCCGGCATTGCCCGACGTCATGACCAGAGCGCGAAACGCGGGCGGATTTTCCGGTAATATTTCCGGATGAAACAACAAGTGGTGCAGCGGCGCATAGGGCAGCATGATGCCGATGGTGTTTCCATCCGGAGCCAGAACGTCCGGCAAGACTCCGGGACGGCGCGGGCAGACCACAATGGGCCGCTCCGGGGACAACAGGGCCGCGCGGGAAGGGCCGTCGATGAACGCCAGACGTTCCGCCGTATGGATGGATGCGGTCATAATCGCCAGCGCCTTGTGCGGTCTGTTCTTGCGTCTGCGCAGCTCTTCCACGGCCCGGATATTGAAGGCATTGCAGACCAGATGAAAGCCGCCTATGCCTTTCACGGCGGCC
>CAJTSU010000079.1:9447-15766 GCA_910579055.1 uncultured Mailhella sp.
CCAACGCCCACAGCAAAGCGCTGACGGCAAGCCTGCCGCGCGGGCTGTCGCCCCATGCGCCGTGTAATCCAGCGTATTGTTCTGTGCGTTCTGCCAGCGGCACCCGGCCCCAATCCAGCCACAATTCCGGCCCGCACGCCGGGCAGGCGTCCGGTTGAGCGTGAAAACGGCGATCCAGAGGATTTTCATATTCCGCCCGGCATTCCGGACACAGGGGAAAGCAGGCCATACTGGTAAATGGGCGGTCGTAGGGCAGAGAACGAGTAATGCTGTAACGCGGTCCGCAGTCCGTGCAATTGGTAAAGGCATAGCCATAGCGCCGATCCCCAGGAGTCAGCAGGTCTGCAAGACACCTGTCGCACATGGCGATATCCGGGCTGACCAAAATATCCTTCGCGCCGCCGTGGCGCGCGCTCGTCTCAATGGCAAACCCTGCGGGCAGCGCGGGGTCGTACGGCACATCCTCCCGTTCCAGCGATGCTATGCGGGCCAGGGGCGGAAGTTCGGCGCGCAGGCGCAGGGCAAACCTGTCCACGGCCAAAGCATCGCCCTGCGCTTCAATGCGCACGCCGCGCTCCGTGTTGCGCACCGATCCGCACAAGCCGCACTCCAGCGCAAGCCGGTACACATGGGGACGAAAGCCCACACCCTGCACCTGCCCGGTGACAATAAAAATGCTTCCGGACTTTGCCGGTATTGCGTCCTTTTTCATAATGCGACTTTATCACGTCGCCCGTCAGGCGCAAGGGTCACTCTACCCGGCAATGACAGATCCCCCTTCCCGGCGTATGGAGGGTATTTTCCCCTTGCCGGGCCGCAGGCAGACCTGCTAAAATTGAAAACTCGCCTGTCTTGAGAAGACGACAAACCCCGCTTCGCGGAATTTGCGCCGTTCAAGCCGAAACGCGGCTTGAGGGTAAAGCACGAAAAGCGCTCGTTGCGTTGCTGCTGTTTCCCGGAGCCGCTTGCGGCTGAGGGAAATATCGGCAGCCCATCTGTCCCGCAACGTTTGTCTCACTCCAGAACTTTTACGGTGAACCGGGGCGGACGGCCAAGCATCTTTTATCCGCCTTCGGGCGTTTTTCCGGGTTTTTTATGAACGATATTCCCTTGCAGGCCCGTACCCTGGGTCAGATACTCGACGAAACCGTGGCCCGCTGTCCCGAACGGGACGCTTTGGTGTATTTCAACCAGGGCGTCCGCCGTTCCTGGCGCGACTTCGCCCGGTGCGTGGACGAAATCGCCTGTGGCCTCATGGCCATGGGCGTCGCGCCCGGCGAAAAGGTCGCCGTGTGGGCGACCAACGTGCCGTATTGGGTAGAACTGATGTTCGCCACGGCACGTATCGGCGCGGTGTTGATCACGGTCAACACCAGCTATCGCGACAGCGAGCTGCTCTATCTGCTCCAGCAGTCCGAGTGCGAAAACATTTTTATCATCGACGGTGTGCGCGATCATGATTTCGTGGCCACCCTGTACAAGCTGGTGCCCGAACTGCGCACGCAGCCGCGAGGCGAGCTGCGCAGTGCAAATCTTCCGTTCCTGAAGCGCGTGATGTTTCTGGGCGAAGAACGGCACCGCGGCATGTACAGCATTCCGGAAATTACGGAACTGGGCGCTACGGTGGACAACGCGTCCTATGCCGCGCGCAAGGCCGAAGTCAAGCCCGACGATGTGGTGAACATGCAGTACACTTCAGGCACCACGGGCTTTCCCAAGGGGGTCATGCTCACCCATACCGGCATCGGGTACAATGGCTACTGGATCGGCCGCAACCAGAAGTTCGGCGAAGATGACCGTGTATGTATCACCGTCCCGCTCTTCCACTGTTTCGGCTGTGTGCTCGGGGTCATGGCCTGCGTGAACCACGGCGCGGCCATGATCATTCTGGAAACCTTCTCCCCTGTGTACGCCATGCAGGCGGTGGAGCAGGAAAAATGCACCTCGCTGTACGGCGTGCCCACCATGTATGTGTCCATCGTGGAACACAAGCTTTTCCGCCGCTTCAATTACTCCTCGCTGCGCACGGGGATCATGAGCGGCGCGGTATGCCCCGAACCGCTGATGCGGCGTGTGGTGGAAGAAATGAACATGCGGGAAATCACGATTCCTTACGGTCTGACCGAAGCTTCACCCGTCATGACCATGACCACCACCGATGAAACCATTGAGCACCGGTGCACCACAGTAGGCCGCGCCATGCCGGGTATTGAAGTGACCATCCGGAACCCCGACACCAACGAGGAAGTTCCGCCCGGTGTCGACGGAGAAATCTGCTGCCGGGGCTACAATGTCATGAAAGGCTATTACCGCATGCCCGAAGCTACGCGCCAGGCCATTGACGAGGAAGGCCGGCTGCACTCCGGCGACCTCGGGGTTATGGACAGGGAAGGTTACCTGCGCATTACCGGACGCCTCAAGGACATGATCCTGCGCGGAGGAGAAAACGTGTACCCCCGCGAGGTAGAGGAGTTTCTCATGGGCATGCCCGAAGTGCGCGATGTGCAGGTGGTGGGCGTGCCTTCCCGCCGTTACGGCGAAGAGGTCGGAGCTTTCATCATTCCCCGCCCCGGCTGTATCGTGCGCCCCGAGGACGTGCGGGACTTCTGCCGGGGGCACATCGGCTGGCACAAAATTCCCCGCTATATCGCCATGCTGGAGGAGTTTCCCCAGACCGCCAACGGCAAGGTTCAAAAATATAAGCTGCGCGAACTGGCGGCCCGGCTTTTTCCCGAAGCGGCGCAGGGCTGCCGCAAAAACCGCCGGGAACTTCCATGAGTATGGACTTGAGCGTCGCGTCCTCGGAGGAAGCGCGCCCCTCTGCCGTCTACCTTGCGGCCGCGGGCTTTGAACGGGAACTCGCTCGCGAACTGGAAGAACGGCAGCCGGGCTGCATCACGGCACAGCGCGAACGTCTCTTCGTCTCCTCCGCGCCGCCCCTGGCGGCGGCCTGGGCGCAAAACGTCTGGCTGGAGCCGTTTTTTCTGCCCATCACCTCAGTGGGAGACGCTGTCCGCCAGCTCAAGGCCATCCAGCGCAACTGGCACTGCCATCCCGTGGATCTGCACCGCCGCGCCGCGCTCATCGCCGAGCAACTTCCCCCGGTCAAAGCCCGCCCTCTGACTTTCGGCCAAAAGGCCCCGGATTCCCCCCTGGGCGCCTGGACGCTGTGGGATAGGGATCTGCTTCTGCTTTCCGCCCGCTGTTCATCCCCCTTTCCGGACGGAAACGTCCGTTTTGAGGAAGACAAGACCAATCCGCCCAGTCGGGCCTATCTCAAACTGTGGGAAGCCTTTACCCTGTTGGGCAAACGCCCTGCCCCCGGTGACTTGTGCCTTGACCTCGGAGCCTCCCCCGGCGGCTGGAGCTGGGTGCTCGGTACACTTGGCGCCCGCGTGTTCGCGGTGGACAAGGCGCCGCTTGCTCCGAACGTCATGGCCCTGCGTGGAGTGGACTGGTGCAGGGGCAGCAGCTTTTCCCTCACGCCTGGCATGACCGGCCCGGTAGACTGGCTCTTTTCCGACATGGCCTGTTACCCCGAACGGCTGCTCGAATTAGTTCGCCTGTGGCATGAAAACAAGACAGCGCGGCACTTTTTGTGTACATTGAAATTCCAGGGGGAAACGGATCATGCTACCGCGCAGGCTTTTGCGGCCTTTCCCGATTCTCGGCTTCTGCACCTCTCTTGCAATCGCCATGAGCTGACCTGGTTTTTTAGTCCAACTTCCTGATAACTACATAAAATTTAGGTGGATCGCTTGACATTGCCGTGCGCGCCCCCTAGAAAGAAAAGGCGTTGAAACACGCACAATTTCTAGCCTAACGGAGAAAGTAAGATGACTAAAGCTGAGCTCGTCGACAAAATCTACGCGAAGTCCGGACTGCCCACCAAGGCCAAGTCCGAAGCCGCCCTGGATGCCACTATTGAAGCCATCACCGAATGCCTCAAGGCCGGCGATGCCATTACCCTTACCGGATTCGGCAGCTTCAAAGTCGCCAAGCGCGCCGCTCGTAAGGGACGCAACCCCCGCACCGGCAAGGAAATCGATATCGCACCCTGCGCCGTAGTGAAGTTCACCCCCGGCAAGTCCCTCAAGGAAGCCGTAAAGTAAGTTTTTTCGTGCCGGTCGTTAGAGAAAAACCAGCAGTCGCAACGAAAACTCGTATCTCAATGCCGAATTCGGCAACGGTTTTCTTAGAATGCGTTCTGTTGTAGAACTATGTTGATGACGCTGTGCGGGGAGTATGGTTTTGTCTTGGCACAGGCGGCAAGTTTTGTTGCCGCAGAAAGCCCGTATTCTGCACGGGTGAACGGTAGCATGTAACCAGGGCTGGTTCGCTTGCGCCTTCGGCGGTCAAGGAAATTTTCAACACAAACTCTATGGCAGAGCGTTACCGTAGACATTCTGTTAACAACTTTTAACGATTTTCGTGCGGTTCCTTCCGGCATAACCTGTCCAGGCGGCACAGATTTATTATACGGATTTGTCACCTGTCTCCGAAGCGAATTCCGGCCTGCCGGAATTCGCTTTTTCTGTCCCTCCGCTATGCTTAGCGTATCGCCTGTAGTGGAACCGTGTTGATGGCGCTGAGCGTGACGTGTATTTTTACTACGGCACGCGCGGCAACATCCTCCGGCTCGGCCTCCATGGCTCGCTGACGCTCGCGCCTCCGGCGGTCAAGGATATTTTCAACATTATTCTGCAACAGAGCGTAGTGTATTTCAGCCTTGAAACGCACTGGAGTTTTCTTATGCGTACAATCTCCGCCGAGCGTCTGCGTCAGGCTGTCGAAGCCCTGATCCTTTCCGTTTCCCGCACCTTGCCTCCGGACGTTTGCAGTGCGCTGCAAAAAGCCTGCACGCAAGAACGCTCTGCGCAGGGGCGGGAAGTGTTGCGCCAGCTGCTGGCCAATGCCGACTACGCGGAAGAAAAAGGATTGCCTGTCTGTCAGGATACCGGCACCGCAGTCTTTTTTGTGGAGCTGGGAGAAAACGCCCGAGTGGACGGCCCCGGCCTTCACGCCACACTGGAGGCAGCCACGCGAAACGCCTATGCCAAGGGCTATCTGCGCAACTCCATGTGCCACCCCCTCACGCGGGCCAACACCGGCGACAACACTCCCCTGTCTCTGCATCTCGATCTCGTGCCCGGCGAAGGATTACGTATCCGCTTTCTGCCTAAGGGTGGAGGAGCGGAAAACATGTCGCGCTGTGCCATGTTTGCTCCTTCCAAGGGCGTTCAGGGAGTCAAAGATTTTGTGCTGGAAACGGTCACGTCGGCAGGGCCGAACCCTTGCCCGCCGATAATTGTGGGGGTGGGAGTAGGCGGCACCTTCGATCTGGCCCCGGCTCTTGCCAAAGAAGCGCTCCTCATGCCGCTGGACACCATGAATCCTGACCCGGATGCCGCCGCTCTGGAAGCGGAATTGCTGGACGCCATCAACCGCTTGCCCATCGGCCCGGGAGGGCTGGGCGGCAGCCAGACCTGCCTTGGCGTGCGCCTGCTTCTGCGGCCCTGCCACATCGCCAGCCTGCCCGTGGCTGTCAACATTCAATGCAACGCCGCCCGGCGCGGAGAAATTTGTCTATGAACGCCATTCATCTGACCACGCCGCTTCAGCGTGAAGACACGCTGAAACTGAAGGCAGGGGATCAGGTCACGTTATCCGGCATCATTTACGCTGCCCGTGATGTGGCCCACCGCCGCATGATCGAGGCGCTGGACAGACGCGCGCCTCTGCCTTTCGATCTGAAGGGCGCAGTTATTTACTATGTCGGCCCCACCCCCCCGCCGCCCGGCATGCCCATTGGTTCTGCTGGCCCTACCACATCCTATCGCATGGATGCCTATGCGCCCCGGCTCTATTCCCTCGGCCTTGCCGCCAGTATGGGTAAGGGAAAGCGAAATGAGGAACTGCGCGCCGCGCTCCAGCAATACGGAGGCGTCTACCTTGGGGCTACGGGCGGAGCCGCTGCGCTGCTGGCACGGCATATCACGGCGGCGGAGGTCATCGCTTATCCTGAACTCGGGCCGGAGGCTGTACGCCGTCTGACCGTAAAGGACTTTCCGGCCATTGTTGTGTATGACGCACACGGCGGAGACGTGTTTCCGAAGCTGTGAGTGCGCCTGTCCGAAGAAGGATGCCTCTGCTGGGTAACGTTGAAACACGTTGTGGCGCAAGAGCTTGAGCACAAAATTCGGAGCATAGAGGCCGATTCCTTGCAGTTCCATACCTTTTATCCGCCTCTATTTTTTTAGGCTCTGTTAGAGCATTTTGTCATTGAAATGCTCTCGGAGTCGAGCGGAGCGAGGCTCAT
>CAJTSU010000080.1 GCA_910579055.1 uncultured Mailhella sp.
GGCGCCCTTAGCCGTTAGCGCGCAGCGCTTTACGGATATGGAAAGCCCCGAAAATCAGTCGGTTACGGCGCGGCAACGCCGCGGCCTGCTCCTGATTTTCGGGGCTGTGGAAATTACTTCCATCCTGCTATACATTCCAGACCTGCATCAATGTTCCGTCAGCCGCTGATACCGGCGCATTGTCAGGTGGCAAATCGCAATGCCCAGCGCGTCTGTGGTATCCGGCACCCAATTATCGGTGGAATAGCCAAGCATCTGACTGACCATAAAGGCCACCTGTGATTTCTCCGCCCGGCCATTCCCTACCAGCGACTTTTTCACCAAAGCAGGCGCATAGCCCTGTACAGGCAGAGCATGAGCTGCACATGCCGCGATAACCACGCCCCGGGCCTGTCCCAGCTTCAATGCGCTGGATACATTCTTGGATGTGAACACCTGTTCTACAGCGACCTCTTCCGGCTTCCATTTCTTCAGCACTTCACATAGCCCGTGATAAATACAGGCCAGACGCTCCGGAAAATCCTTGCCCTTGGCCCGAATATCGCCGCAAGCCACCAGTTCCAGCACACCGGAGCTTTCCCGAATGACGCCCCAGCCCGTTACCTGAGAACCCGGGTCAATGCCGATGACTGTTACCGTATTCAAACCGCTGTTATCCCGTGCGCGCATGTTTCAATCCACAGTCGCCCCATCCGCGACAGACTCCGCAGCCGGCGGCAACGGGCCGTGCGGATTGCCGCTCCCTGAAGGGAGGGGGTACGAAAAAAATTTCAGGAGGCGGCAAATGCCCTGACACACAGGCTGTCCGTTTGGGAAGAGCTGCTCAGTCCAGCCGATATTTTCCGGCATAGCCACGCGGGGTAAGCATGCGCAGCCCCTGCCCGTCTTCCATGATTCTGGTGCTGGAATTTCCGATGATCAAAAGAGAAAGCATATCCACCTCGGCAGGATCCAGCTCGGCCAGCCTCATGACACGTACGCGCTGCTCCGGCCGGAATGCCTGCCGCACCAATCCCACAGGGGTTTCCGGGCCTCGCAGGGAAAGCGCAAGATGCAGGGCTTCCTCCAACTGCGTTGTCCGTCTGCGTGAACGGGGGTTATAGATGCCCAACACAAAATCCGCTCCCAGGGCGGCAGCCAGTCTTTTATGGATAAGCTCCCACGGTGTGAGCAGGTCGCTCAGGCTTACACAGGCAAAATCATGCGTCAAAGGCGCGCCCAACAGGGCGGCGGCGGCACACAGGGCCGGAATGCCCGGTATGATTTCCACTGACAGCCGTTCTGCAAGCCCCTGTCCTTCCAGCAGTTCCAGCACCAGCCCGGCCAAGGCGTATACGCCGGGGTCGCCGGAGCAAACCAGGGCAGTCCGCTTGCCCTCCAACGCCGCATCAATAGCCTGGCGGCAGCGCTCAACCTCGCCCATCATTCCCGTGGAAAGGCACTTTTTGCCTTCCTTCAGCTCAGCGGGCACCATTTCCATATACATGGAATAACCTGCAATGACATCGGCCTGTTCCAATGCGGCGCGAGCCTGAGGCGTCAGCAAAAAAGCATCGCCCGGGCCCAGCCCCACCACGCGTAACAACATATCATTCATACCGTCTCTCGCATATCATGCCGGGGCGCGTTTGTCCGGCCTCATGCCAGAGCCACAGCCACCGTATAAGCTTCATTGCTGACTTTGGGCAGAACCAGACGCGGCACTTCATGCACAGATGCACCAAAACCCCGAACAGCAGAAAGCAATGCCGCACCTTCCGCCACACTGATTCCCTCGCGCCCCAACAGCTCCGACGCCTTGGCAGAAGGGTGCGGAACAGGCACACCCGCAAGTTCATCCGGAGAAAAGAACAGCAGGGGAAGCCCCAGCTCGGCGGCAACGGAACGGATGGCGGGATCATCCTTCTTGATGTCCGATGTCGCCAGGGCGGACAAGGCATTTCGAGCCAACCCCGCGGCATCCAAAGCAGCGAACAGCCCTTGCAACAAAACCTCCGCCGGGACTCCTCTTCGCCACCCCATGCCCACATGCAGGCGGCGGGCATAAAGTCTCAGGCGTCCCGGCACAGGCGGTACGGAATGAACGCCCACCACGATCTGCGGCGTGAGCTCCTGTGTGCCCGAAACCGCGTCAACAAGTTCTTCGCGTTCCAGAAACAAGGAACTTCGTTCTTCCGGCGAAAGGGAGAGGAGATGCCCCGGATCAACAAGTACCGGCCTGCGCCCCGCCAGCAGAGCAGCCGTAACGAGTTTGAGGTTTTCGGGATCTGCCACATGACAATGAGCAAGATCAGCCAGCACATCCAGTGCAGGCAGTCCCTCGCTATCCGTGGCAGTAGTCACCACGGCAGCCCCGCCTGTACGCGCCGCCAAATTGCGAGTCAACGCGTTGGCTCCGCCTACATGCCCCGAAAGCAGGCTGATGACAAAGCGTCCATGAATTTCACACACCACCACGGCGGGATCCACGGTTTTGTTCTTCAGATGGGGCGCGATAGCCCGCACGGCAATACCCGCTGCTCCGATGAACACATGTGCGGGATAGGCATGAAACTGTTCTTTCATGAAATCTGACAGGGAAGAAAAACCTTGCACCGGCCAGACCGGCGATCCGGCTCGCTGCCCGGGAAGCATACCTGCCGTACCTTCCCGGGCGGCAATGTCGCCGAATGTCAGAGCTGCTGCTTCAGTTGGCGCAACTTCAGGTGCAAGGGGCGGAGTTCCGCCCCCTTCCGTCATCCGCAAAAGTCTCTCGGGCGCAAAAAGATCGCCCTCCATATCTCGCGCCAGCCGCATACCGAGGGTCAGCGCCTGCGGGCTGAATGCATAAAATGCAATGGCGGGCCGCGTCTCAGACATACAAACTCACTTCAATTTCGTCTCATAAGGCTGCTGACAGCATCAGCAGGTTCCGGAAAAGGCTTAAGGATAACGAGAGCAAAGAGGAGTTTCACGCCCCGCTCAACTCTGGCGGCTCCGAGAACATCTTCAACACGAAAAAACTCTAGAGCATTTTCTTTTTGAAAATGCTCCCGGAGTCGAGCGAAGTGAGACTCCGTCGCGACGCCGGAGTAGCCGCAATTCACTTGCGGCGTAAAGCTCCGGCGGAGGCGTGAAACCTGCGGGTCAGAACATAGGGTCTGGCTGGCAGATAGTTTCAATCACAAAACGCTCTAAAAGCAGACTGAGCGGGCCGCGTCCAAGGCGGCTTCAAAGTCTTCGTCACTATGGGCGAAGGAAACCATGTTGGCCTCAAAAGCGGAAGGGGCAAGGAAGATATTCTTCTCTCGCATCTGTTTGTAAAAACTCTCGAACAGATCAGTATTTGCCGCCTGCACGCAGGAAAAGTCCCGCAAGGGCGCATCAGTAAAGTACACGGTGAACATGGAAGCTATATGCGGGATCTGTACCGGCACGCCCTTGCCGCGCAGGATACTTTCCAGCTCCGCCACAAAGGCGTCCACCCTGCGCTCAAGCGCGGAATAATCAGAATGACGAAGTACGCTCAACGTGGCGAGCCCCGCCGCCATGGCCAGCGGATTCCCCGAAAGGGTACCGGCCTGGTACACGTCGCCCTGCGGGGCGATGCGCTCCATAAATGCCGCGCGGCCGCCGTACGCGCCCACAGGCAGCCCCCCGCCAATGATTTTGCCAAAGGTGGTGAGATCCGGCATGATATCGAAGCGCCCTTGCGCTCCGGCATAGGAAAGGCGAAAACCGGTAATGACTTCATCAAATATCAGCAATGCGCCGTGCAACGTACACAAATCGCGCAAGCCCTGAAGGAAGCCGGGCTGCGGCAGCAACAGGCCCATATTTCCCGCCACAGGCTCAACAAAGAGCGCGGCTACCTGTCCGGGGTTATTTTCAAACAGCGCACGCACCGAATCCAGATCGTTGTACGGAGCGAGAAGCGTGTCCCGCACAGTGCTTTCCGGCACGCCCGGCGTGCCCGGAATGGAAAAGGTTGCCAGACCGGACCCCGCGCTGGCCAGAAACGCATCGCCATGCCCGTGATATCCGCCGATGAATTTGATCACCTTGTCGCGTCCGGTCACGCCGCGCGCAAGACGCAGGGCGCTCATGGTCGCTTCCGTGCCTGAATTGACCATGCGCACCATTTCCACGGAAGGCAGAGCTGCACAAACTTCCTCGGCCAGGCGCACCTCATCCTCGCAGGGGGCCCCATAGCTGGTGCCGCGCAGGGCGGCCTCCCGAACGGCGAGAGTCACTTCAGGATAGGCATGTCCCAGCAGCATGGGCCCCCACGACCCCACAAAATCGATCATGTTCCTGCCGTCTGCCGTCAACAGGTGCGCGCCCTGGGCGGAAGCTATAAAAAGGGGATCGCAATGCACATTACGGCAAGCCCGTACAGGGCTGTTTACTCCTCCGGGAATGACGTTGCAGGCACGGGCGAACAATTCCTGAGAACGGGTTGCGGACATGTTGACTCCTTCTTGATTCTGACGGCAGCCGAAACGGCATGAACCCTCCGTACGGCAAGCTCCGCCCCAATCATCGCAAAAGATGACAAAAACAGCGTGGACGTTACCCTTGCGCAGCGCCGTTTACTATTGAGTTCCCTCAGGGCCGGGCCGGATGCCCGGGGAAATAGCGCATGGAAATTTTTTTGAGTTCTTTGATGCTTTCCAGTACGGCATATTCGGCAAATGGAGGCGTCTTTCTCAGTTCTGCCACGGTTTCCAGGCATTCTTCGGCACTGCGGCCATGCACCATGGTATACAGCGTATAAGGCCAGTCCCGCGCCGACGAGGGCCGGTAATAGCAATGGGAAATCCGGGGATGGCGGGCTGCGAGAGGGCCGGCGACGTCAGCCTCTTCTTCCGTCATCTTCCAGGCCACCATGGCATTATGCTTCCATCCCGTGCGCTGGTGCTTGATGCTCGCGCCGAAGCGCCGGATAGTGCCGTCTTCCTTGAGACGTGAAAGCAGATCAATGACTTCGTCTTCCGTAACCCCCGCCTCACTGGCGATATCGGCATACGGCGTGAGCGTGTCGGGCAGGTTGGACTGCACGATGCGCAAAATGGTTTCTTCCTGTTCCGTAAATCGCATGGCCCACCATCAGGTATGAATTGCGCGCCGCCATTACGGCGAACAGCCCGGACAGAAGCTCCCCCTGCGGGGCTGTTAAAAACGCACTAAAACATAGCCTCTCAAAGCGTGGCGCGCAAGTGCGCTGAACGGCGCGGTTCCGGCCTGAAGCCCCCGTTCAGCGCACGTATTCGGGCAAATTGAGAAAAAGATTGATGGTGAACGTGTTGAGTTTGTCCATGATCCAGGGAAAGGAAATAAGCAGCGCGGTAAAAATTGCCACCAGTTTGGGAATAAAGGTCAGGGTCATTTCCTGAATCTGTGTCGCCGCCTGGATAATGCTCACAAATACCCCCACGCTCAAGCCCACCAGGAGCATGGGCAACGCGATGGAAAGGGTAAGCTCAATCGCCTGCCGTACAAAACCTATCACAAATTCTGGCGTCATGACTGTTCCTTGCTTACGTCGGCATAAGGGAAGCGCTGCCTGATGAGTCTCGCTCCGCTCGACTCCGGGAGCATTTTCAAAACGAAAATGCGTTAGAGCATGAAACTGTTGACCAGCGACCCCACAAGGAGATTCCAGCCGTCCACCATGACAAAAAGCAGCAGTTTGAACGGCATGGATACCATCATGGGAGGCAGCATCATCATACCCATGGCAAGCAGGATGCTGGACACCACCATGTCCACAATCAGAAAGGGTATGTAAATGAGAAAGCCTATGCTGAATCCGGTCTTGAGTTCACTGAGCACATAGGCAGCCGCCAGCATGGTCGTGGGCACCTCGTCTTTACTGCGCGGCTGATCCATTTTGGCGATGGAGTAAAAAATAGAAATATCCTTTTCCCGCGTGTGCTTGAACATAAAGGAGCGCAAGGGCACCTGCGCCCTGTCCAGGGCCGCGTTGAAATCTATCTGCTCCGCCAGGTAGGGTTGAAGCGCTGTGTCGTTAATTTCCTTGCCCACGGGGTACATGATGATCAACGTCATGAAAATGGCAAGGCTCGCCAAAATCTGTGTGGGGGGCAACTGCTGAATGCCCATGGCCTGCCGCAAAAAATGAAAGACAATAATAATGCGCGTGAAGCTGGTAACGGTCATCATAATGGCCGGAGCCAGAGAAAGCACCGTCAGAAGAAAAAGAATCTCCAGCGCCAGAGAAACCTTGTCCGGTTCAGCCATGCCGCCGGCAAGGCTCAGCTGGATCGAGGGGACATCATCTCCCGGAGCCGCCAGCGCCAGTGCCGGAAGCAGCAGCGCCGCCAGAAGCACCAGAAGAGCCTTCGGCAGATGCCTGTTCCAGCAACTGCCGAAAATCGGAAATCTTGCGTTCATCATGAGGGACATCGCCTTCCGTATCGTCCGTTCCGTCCAAATCCAGCAGCGTTATCCGTTGTTCGGTTACTCCCAACAACAAGCGTTTGCCGAGATAGTGCACCACATAGAGACTCCTGTTCCGGCCAAGGGGCAGCTGAGCTTCCAGTCGGAGATCCCGTCTGGTAAAGCCTCCGTTTGCGGGCAGAAAACGCCCCGCGCCCACTTTGCGAATCAGGCGCAGAACCAGCCAGAGCAGCGCAAGCAACGCTATCAGAATTCCAATGGCCTGAAAATAGGCCCCCCAGGTAAAGGTGCCTTCCGCTCCTTCCCGAAGCTGGAGGGGAACTCTGGTTTCGGAATGCAGCGCGGCGCCTGCCCGCTGCGCCTCGACAGCGGGCGTGGTAATCAGAGGGGGGGGGGCTTCCTGCTCCGACAGGCCGGAAGCCTGCATCGTCCCTCCGGCCTGTGGCGACGTGTCGCTGTTCATACTCAGCCCAGCTGCTTGACGCGTTCAATAGGGCTGATAATATCTGTGAGACGTACGCCGAATTTTTCGTTGATGACCACGGCCTCGCCGCGGGCCACCAACTTGCCGTTGACGTAGACCTCAAGAGGTTCACCCGCCAGTTTGTTGAGTTCCACCACAGACCCCTGCCCGAGCTGAAGCAGTTCATTGATAAGCAGACGCGTACGGCCAAGCTCGGCTGAAACATCCAGCGGAATATCGAGGATAAAATCCAGTTCACGCCGTTCGCCGTCCGGCCGGGGAGCCTTGTAGGCTTCCGTCATATCCTTGAACCGGGCGTCCAACGCCTGGGGAACGAGTTTTTTCTCCCGCTCTTCCTCTACTGCCCTCTGTTCATCTCCGGCAAGGGCAGCAGCCCACTCGGCGGCAAGCTTGTCATCATTTTGCCCGCCCTTCTTTTCGGAGGAAGACTGGGCGTCGCCCCCCGCAAGAGCTGCCTCCCATTCGGCGGCAAGCTTGTCATCTTCGCCAAGCGAAGACAACATGTCATCTTCCGCGCCCCCGCTCATGGCATTCAGCTGGCGGTCCAGTTCATCTTGATCCATAGTATCATTGCTCATGGCGCGACCTCGTTACTGCACGACGAATTCGGTAAAATAAATCCGGACTACGCGCGGCGTGCCCAAAATCTGGTTCAGCCTCGCCGCGACTTCATTTTTCAGTGCCATCTTGCCTTCCGCGGAGGAAAGCGCGGTATATGTTTTGCCGGAAAGCAGAATAATAATGGCATCTCTCACTTTGGGAGCCAGTGCGTCAAGCTCTCTCACCGCGTCCGGCGTGCTCACTTCCACTTCCATCCCCACGCGAAGATAGCGATCTCCGGCGGCGTCGGCAAGATTGACCATAACTGAAGGCAGCGTCGCCATACTTGTGGCCGGGCGGGGCATATCCGTAACCGGCTGATTCTGCGCGGGCTGTGCGGATTGCGGAGCCTGTCCGGCCTGCGGGCTGCTCCCCGCGGCCGGAGAACCAGCCTGAGGAGAACCCGCCATCGGCATGTTGGGCGTGCCGGGCAGCAAGCTATCGCCGGGCTGGCGTATCTGGAACCACCAGAAGGCAAGAGCCCCCCCTATCATTAAAAAAATAAGCACCAAAATGATAAAGATAATCTTGAGTTTTGAACGCTTGGGCTTTTCGCCCGCATTTTCTTTGTCTTTTGCCGCCATATGCCCTCCTCAGAATGCCGGAGCACCGCTCCATTTCGTCCGCAGGGAACCGGCGGACAGCGCGAACTGCCGCCGCAAATCATGCTCCCGGCGAGCAAAATACCCGATACCGGAGCAAATGCAAAGCATGTTTTAATCCATACCCGACGCCATCCGCCAACCGCGGAGCCTGTTGTCGAAGAAAAAACACGCAGATATCTCTTCGGCGCAACACACGGATACTTAAGAAGCGCTGATGTATTCTGCGAATAAATCAGCTCTGCCTGAAGCCCCCGCCGTGCGCTGTTTGCACCGTCCAAGCCGCCAGCGCGGCCTGACGAAGGCACGACATCCGCCTTTTCCTGCGCCGGCTTCTCCCGCCCCTGAAACGTCAAAGTTCAGGACGGAACGGTCTGGGACCGAAGATGTCCGTCCCCACTCGCACCAGGGTCGCGCCTTCTTCCACCGCCTGCCGGTAATCCCCCGACATGCCCATGGACAAGTGGGGCAACCGGCGCCCCAGACGGCGTTCAAGCGCGTCTCGCAGTTCCCGCATACGCGCAAACCACGGACGGGCAGCCTCACCTTCACCGCAGCGGGGGGGCAAGCACATCAGCCCGAGCTGGCGTACACCTTCCACATCTTCAATCGCTTCCGCCAGGCTTGCCAGATCCGAAGCAAAAACGCCCGCTTTCTGTGCCTCTTCCCCCACATTGACCTGAATCAGAATATCCTGCACCTGCCCTGCGGGCATGCGCCGGGCAAGAGCTTCGGCCAGCTTCAATGAGTCAACGGAATGAACGAGTGTGAAATGCCCGGCGGCACTCTTGGCCTTATTGGTCTGGAGCGCGCCTATGGCATGCCAGCGTATCAGCGCGCAATCGGGGTTTTCCGCAAGTTCCGCCTGCTTGGCGCGAGCTTCCTGCATGTAATTTTCCCCAAAATCCCGCTGCCCCAGTGCGGCAATCTCCGCAACGGCACTTGCCGCGTGGTACTTGGATACGGCCACAAGGCAGACGTCGTCCGCACTGCGGCCTGCTGTACGGATCGCCTCGGCAAGCCCTTCACGCACCGTAAACCAGCGTTCGCGCAGGGTAGGAGCAAGTTCGTGCAACATGTTGCAAACCATGGCGGAAGCTTCAAAAAACTTCCTGCTACTCATCCAGCCCAAGGCCGATATCGTGCAGCAGGTTCGTGTCTTCCGACCAGTTTTCTTTCACCTTGACCCACAACTCAAGGTGTACCTTGCCGCCCACAAGAGCCTGAATATCCTTGCGGGCTTCCGTGCCGACTTCTTTGATGGTGGCCCCGGCCCGCCCGATGACCATAGCCTTGTGCGAGGGCCGGGCAACATAGATGACGGCATGGATGACAGTCTGCTTGCGGCTTTCATCCTCTTTCCAGGCTTCGATATCCACAGCGGTGGAATACGGAACCTCCTGGCGCAACCGTTCAAACAGCTTTTCGCGGACAATCTCGGCCACAAGAAAACGCAGGGGAGCTGTGGAAAGTTGATCTTCAGGAAACTGGGAAGGAGCGGCCGGCAGTTTGGACGCGATAATGTTCTTCAATTCCTCCACGCCGTCTTTTTGCAGGGCGGACAGGGGAAAGACCTCTGCCCGGGGCAAATCTTCCTGCAGCTTCACCAGCAAAGGAAGCATACGCGACTTGTCATGGAACAGGTCAATCTTGTTCACCACAACGATAAGCGGGCGCTCGTCATCGGCCAGTGCATCACACAGGGCCGCGATATCCCTGTCCAGAAATTCCGGTTTGCGCAAATAAAGGTCGGCATCCAGCACCAACATGATGCAGTGGGCCGCAGCCATGCTCTGCCAGGCGGCCTGGAGCATCATCTTTCCCAGATGTCCGCGCATCTGATTACGGGCATGATGCAGACCGGGCGTATCCATAAAGATAATCTGCGCGGCAGGCTCGGACAAAATGCCCACAATGCGATTGCGTGTCGTCTGGGGCCGGGAGGTGACAATACTCACCTTCTGCCCCAGCATGGCATTCAGAAGGGTTGATTTTCCCGCGTTGGGCGGCCCCATCAGGGCCACCCATCCGCAACGGTGTTCGAGGTGCTTTGCGCTCATGTAAACTCCATAAAACCCGCCCTTCGCGGCGGGAAAATGTCATATCAGAAAGCTGTACCGCTCGCCGTTCCGCAACGGCTCATGTCACGGAATACGCCTCCGCGGCAGTCGGGGTGCCCCGGCTTTCACCGCGCCCTCCTCTGATGCGGGAGGAGCGCCCTTCCTGTACGGGCAGGCATCGGGAAGGGAACAGTTTCACACCCCGCCGCCGCAGTCAAGCCATGCCGGAAGATGTTCCGGCAAATTTTTCCAGCAGGAACGCGCAGCAATCATCCATTGCCCAACCATGGTCGTATCCCAGCAGATGAGCCAGCCCGTGCGCCAGCAAACGCCGCGCGTGCTCCTCCGCCTCCTGTCCGTACAGCCTTGCCTCCCGCCGCCAGGTTTCCAGCCCCAGGGCCAGCACCCCCAACCCCGCATCTTCCGGAGAAGCGGGAAAACTCAAAATATTCGTCGGCCCGGCGCAACACAGGTATGACGCATTCAGCGCCGCAATCTCCGTATCATGCATCAGAGCCAGTTCCACCAGCACACCTCCGCGATACCCTTGCAGCTTCCGTCTGGCATCGGCGCACTCCGGCACGGTGCATGCCTCATCAGGCAGAGCAACGGCCCTTTGCAGCATGCCATTCAGCCAGCTCCGCCATTCAGCACGCGGGACAAAACATCCCGCAACAGGCCATACCAGAGCCGGTTTCACGCATCCCCGCTTTGTTCGGAAATATCTTTCCCCGGAATATCGGAAGGCGCGGCAGGCTCATCCGCAGCTGGAGCGGGCATGGCTTTTCCACTCACAGCGGACACATCTTCCCCTTTGGCGAGCACGTCATTTTTGGGATACGCGATGCGCTGGTGAAAAAGCCCGGTCAGAATACGCGAGAAGCTTTCAATAATTTTACTGAGATCGCGGAAGGTCAGCTCTGTTTCATCCAGTTGCCGCTCCGCATAAATACTCTTGATGATATTTTCCACCAGGGAGCGAATGCGAGCGGGCGTGGGCTCCATCAGAGTGCGGCTGGCCGCCTCCACGGAATCCGCCATCATCACAATGGCAGCCTCGCGGCTCTGCGGCCTTTGATTGGGATACCTGTAATCTTCCGGCCTGGGGTTCTCGCCCAGCTCTTTGGCCTTGTTGAAAAAATACTGGATGGTACGATTACCGTGATGTTGAGCGATAATCTGGCAGATGCGATCTCCCAGCTTGAACTCCTCACCCAGTTCAACGCCCCGCTTCACATGCGAACAAAGCACAAGCGCGCTCATGGCCGGGGAAAGCTTGTCGTGTGGATTGGGGCCGCCAAACTGGTTTTCCACAAAATAATCGGGGCGCTGCAACTTTCCGATATCGTGGTACAACGCCCCTACCTTGCACAACAAACTGTTCGCTCCCACGGAGGACGCCCCGGCCTCCACAAGGTTGGAAACGATAAGGGAATGATGATACGTGCCCGGCACATTCATCATAAGTTCCTGAAGCAGGGGCTGCTCCAGGTTCATAAGCTCCATGAGGCGAAAACGGGTGGTATAGCCCAGCACTGTTTCCAGAATGGGACTGAGCGCAAAGAGCAGTAAAACGGAAAGCAGCGCATTGAAAGCCAGAGCCAGCACAAGGATGGGGACATGCGTAAAATCAATCCGCGCAAAGAAGGCCGCTCCGATACCGGATACCAGCAGCCAGATGAACAGAGGCAACCCGGCCCATACCGTGTCATGCCTGCTCTGCGCATGGATGACCAGGCGTGTATTGGCCACAGCAGACAAAAAATAGAAGCAAAAAAGCCCCACGTCGCCATGGAACATAACTGTACAGAAAAAGGCCAGCAGCAGAGAAATGACGCAATAATGGCGGGAAGAAAAAATGAGTGCAGCCAGTCCGGCCCCGCCTGCCACAGGATAGGCATACACAAGCATTAACGCGGAATTGGGGCCGGGCACGCTTTGCAACACGCTGGAAATGACCCAGGCCGCCCCGCCGAAAACCAGCAATAACAACGCAATGAAAAGTTCATCCTGAGTTTTCAGCGTATCTTCGCGTGAAGAGGCGGGCAACAAAAACAGGCCAAGCCCGAGCAGGCAGGACAGAACGAGCACGCCGGGCGCGAATATCCAGTCCACAAATCCGGGCCCGGGGCCGGCCAGAGCCTGCATCTTGAGTTGTTGCTCATAACTGACGGCATCCCCCGAACGAACCACCACTTCCCCGCGCTGTACGCGGTGCAGCACCGGCTTGACGGCTCGCTGAATGATGGCGTCACGCTGGCGGGAGGCTTCCGGATTAATCGTCAGGGTCGGGATGAGCAGTCGAGGCAGCATACGGGTCAGGGCCCTGCGTCCTTCTTCATCCACCCCGGGCAAAGAACGCAGATAAAGCCCCAGTTCCACATCCAGAGAGCGCACATCATGCAGGCCGTCCGCCTGTTTGCGCAGGGTTTCCCGCCCATTTTCCGGGTCACGCACGATGATCGCATTCCGGGCGACCACCTGCCGGATATCCGGCAGTATGCCTTCAGACAAACGGGACTCCATCCACGGCAGAACGTCTTTCAGCACCGCCAGCCGGATATTCGGATCGAAGAGCTCGCGGAAATCCGGTTCCGTGACGCGTAGTCCGTAGCGGGCATTGAACCCGTGAAGCAGCGCGCTCACCGTTTCGGGCTTGCCCCCAATTCCTGCGCCCTGCCCTGAAATCGTGTCTGCAGATGCGCTGAAAGGTGAACGACTCTGAACAGTTGTAAAATGTTCCGCAGAATCTTCCGCGCCTTCCCATGGGGCAGTTCCCGCCGTACTGCCGCTCTTTGGTTCTCTTCCGGCGAGCAGTGGAATTTCCGGGGCGCCCTGGGCGGCTGCGGAGTCATCAGCATTGTTATCCTCATGTTCTTCGGAACAGGCCGCGCGTTCATCTTGTTCAACGGAACCCTCAGCTTCCGCCCCGGCGGGAGCAGGAGCCTCTCCCGCAGCAGTTCCCAAGGCCGACGCCTGGTCCGCCGTCCGCAACAGCGTCAGCGCTTCCTCGCGAAAACGCAACAGGCTTGCCTTGTCCACATCAAAAATGCGCGGCTGCACGGCCGCAAGCTGCTCGCGCCGCAGTTGGGTAGCGCGGTCATCTTCCACCAGCAGATCCCGATCCGCCACCACATCTTGCGACGCGATTTCACCTGCGAGATACAGCCCCGGACGCCCCCCCTGAAACAGACCCGCCAGAGTGGAAAGGAAGATAAAGGTACCGACAAGAGCGCACAATCCCCATCCGCGATCATGCGTACGCCAGCGCTCCAGAAGAATGGACAGCAGTTCCCCGCTGTTCAATGCGGGCGAACGTTTGCATTTTATCATAATTTGTTCCTGAAGATGACCGAATCCTTGAGGGCGGTTTAGCGTCGAACCTGCCCGGTTGTTCAGCCGGGCCCCCCTGAAACGCGTTACCACAAACAGAAAAAAGGTTGCTTTTTCGGGGCGCTGCCCCGTACCCGCCGGGGGAAATGATTCCTCCCGCTCCACATCAATAACAGCGGCTTCAACATGACAGAAAGATGAATCAGTTTCGTCCCGCTTATTCGGCGCTTCCTTCATTGCGATCATACGCATCGACAATCCGCCCTACCAGGGGGTGCCGCACCACATCGGCATTGCCGAAATGATGAAAAGCTATGCCGCGCACACCGCGCAACACTGTCAGGGCATGCACAAGGCCTGACCGGGTTTCTCCTTCCTTTTCACCGTTTCGCAACATGCTTCGATGCACAGGAGGCAGATCGATCTGCGTTATATCTCCGGTAATGACCGCCCGGGAGCCGAAACCCAAACGGGTGAGAAACATCTTCATTTGTTCGCGAGTAGTATTCTGGGCTTCATCCAGAATGAGAAAGGCATCGTTGAGCGTACGCCCGCGCATGAACGCCAGCGGCGCAACCTCGATAATCCCGCTCTCCTGGCGGGCGGCAAGAGCAGAAGGCCCGAGCATGTCGCTCAAGGCGTCGTACAGGGGGCGCAGATAGGGGTTGACCTTTTCTTCCATATCGCCCGGCAGAAAGCCGAGTTTTTCGCCTGCCTCCACAGCAGGCCGGGTCAGCACAATGCGTTTGACCCTCCTGGACGCCAACATGGACAGAGCCATGGCCACGGCAAGGTAGGTCTTGCCCGTTCCGGCCGGCCCTACGCCGAACACCACCTCATGGGCGCGCAAGGCGTCCATATAAATGCGCTGCGCCGTATTTCGGGCCAGGATGTGCTTGCGCGGAGCGACAATAACGCCCGCATCACGAAACAGCTCCTTTATATCGGCAAGAGGATCCCGCAACAGCGCTTCATACCCCTGCAACAAATCCTCGCCGCGCAGTTTGTGGCCGCTTTTGAGCAGACCATAAGCCTGAGTGAACAGGCGCAACAAAAGCTCCCGCAATGCGGGGTCGGGCGAGGTGACGGCAAGTTCAGTCCCGCGTGTCGAAAATGAAGCTCCCGACGCGTCCGCCACAAGCTCCAGATGAGCATCCAACGGCCCGAACAGCTCCCCGGCCAGCCCGGAATCTTCAAATGCGAGCGTTTCAGTTAAAGACATCGCTTCCAAATAAACCTTCCTCCCTTCCGCCGCTCCCTTGCTGATCAAAGAAGGACACCCCCCAAACAGGGCCGCGCAAAGCAATCCGAAAAAGACCGGCATCGGGATGCCGTCGATTTTTACCGCAAAAAGTATTCCCCGTCCACCGCGCCGTTTATTCAGTTCGGCACAATTCTTGCTAGTGCACATACGGTATCTGCCTGAAGCATCCGCAAGGATGCAACTCACCTTTCGGCCGGCCCGCCGCAACAATCCCGCAAGGAGTACGCCATGAGCATTTCTTCCATATACAACGGCTACACGAACAACGCATCTCTCTGGAATTTTGAATCCCTCACGGCGGAAAAAAATTCCTCACGCGAGTCTTCCACAAGCACGACCAGGGAAAATTTGACCGTTACGCCGAGTGGGAAAAACGCATATGCGTATATGAATTCCAGCCTGAGCACGCTGGCCTCCGCCCTGTCCGGCATTATGGACGATATGAACCTCGGCGCAAATGATACGGTTTCCTTCCGCACGCTCGCCGAATACCAGAAAAAACTGCAAAGCACCTTTACCGAACAGGTTAAAAGCGACCTGCGCAAGCTTGGTCTGGATGAAAGCACGCAGTTCAGCCTTGTGGCCACAGCGAACGGATCCGGCGTGAACGTGCTCTGTGATGATGCCGAAGCCAAAGCTGTCATTGAAAAGTATCTGAAGGACAACCCGGACGTTGTCACGACCTTTGAAAAAATTCAGAGCCTGAATAAGCTGGAGGAAAGCCGCAAAAGCCGCCAGATTGATGTTGACGCAATCCGGAACCGCCTTCAGATGGAATCCATGGTCGCATGGTTTTCCACAAATAATTCCCTGGCTTCATTCTACAGCGGCGGAGCGGCCTACTATAGCGGCGTCAACACCATAGCGTGACGGAAACGAAAATCAGTCGCTTGCGGCGCGGCCAAGCCGCGACCTGCCCGTAATTT
>CAJTSU010000081.1 GCA_910579055.1 uncultured Mailhella sp.
CAGTGTACCAGTTTTGCTAAACATTGTTTAGTAAAAATTTGGAAGATCAGTATATCGACTGTTCGCAGATAGCCGAGGAAGATTACGAGTGCATGATGCGCGACTTTGTCAGCGAGGGACTGACCAGTCTGCGCGCATACATGGACAGGCATGGTCTTGATCTGCGCAGGCATGCCGTTGAATTTGTGGAATACGAGTGTGGCCTGCTGGGACAGGGGCCGGAGATTGACAAGCGGGCTGAAACAACCGTGCCCGGCCTGTATGCCGCCGGAGATATGATGGGCAATGTGCGGGGCGAGGTGGCCGCCGCTTCGGTATTCGGCTGGGAATGCGGCAAGGCTGTCGCCTCCGGGGGAAGCGCCGCGCCGGCGGGGGATATCGCCTCTCTCGAGACGGTACGCCGGAGCATGGAATTCTACAGTTCGCTGTACGAACGCGGGAGCGGCGCGCCGTGGAGGGAAGCCAACGCGGCGCTGGCCCAGATCATGACGGACTATATTCCCGTGGGGGAAGGCAGAAAGCGTTCCGGCACCATGATGACGGCCGGACTGAACTATCTGCATGATCTGCGGGAACGCTGCACTGCCGAAATCAAAGCCGGAAATGCACACGAACTGATGCGCGCGGCGGAAGTGTTCGAGCTTCTGGATATCGGCGAAAGCATCGCCCGCTGCGCCCTGGAACGCAGGGAGACACGATACAATCATATTCGGACGGATTTTCCTTTCCCGGATCCCAAATACATGGATAGTTTTCTTACCGTGGCCAAAGCCGGCGACGAGTTTGTTTTCGCACTGCGTGAACGCAGGCAGGCATAGAGGGAGGCGAAATGCAGCGTCAGGGAGGACAAGAGCTTGCCCGCCCCGACGCCCCGCGGGCGACATGTTCGGAGTGGTCGCCGCCGCGACCATAATTTGGAGAGGGAGACTGAGCTTATGACTGATTCCAGAAAATCAATAATCTACTGGGCTGTGACGATAGCGTTGCCGTGTCTGATACTCTTGCTGCCGGTCAATGAAACCATAACCACAGATCTGAAAGTTTTTCTGGCTGTTACGTTTACCGCTATCCTGTGCTTTGTTTTCGGACAGGTTAATGGCACGGTTGTGAGCATTCTGCTGCCCATAGCCTATGTTCTGCTCCTGAAGGCTCCGCTTGAAGTGGTGTACAGGCCCTGGAGCATGAGCATTCTGTGGATGCTCATCGGCGGATTTCTGCTGGCGAACCTCATGGAAAAGGCAGGCTTGCTGCGCCGCATCGCCTACAAGTGCATACTGCTGACAGGTGCGAGCTACAAGGGCATCATCTGGGGCATAGCCCTTGCAGGCGTGGTCATTTTTCTGCTGATGCCGAATGACAATGCGGCTGTTCCTCTTGCCGCGCTGGCCTATGGAATATGTATTTCCCTGAAGCTGGAAAGAGGCCCGGCAGCGGCCGGCATCATGCTGGCCGCCGCCGTGGCGGCGCTGCTGCCGGGCTGTTTTCTTTTCAATACCGGCATCTTTATGTTTTTCAGGCTTGGGGAGGCTGCAACCGGCCCATTGACCATGGGGTGGTTTGAATGGCTGTATCGCATGTTTCCCAACGCCGGTTATTATATACTGCTTTTTTACATCATCAACAAACTTTTCGGTAAGGGCGTACAACTGAGCGGCAAGGATTATTTTTTGTCCGAATACAAGGCTATGGGTAACATAACGACGGATGAAAAGAGGGTTCTGGTCGATATTGCGCTTCTGATGACGTTCATTTTTACAGCATCTTTCCATCATATCGATGTACTGTGGGGGTTTGCCGTCATTCCGTTTTTCATGTACCTGCCGGGTCTGAAAGTGGCGGATGAAACAGATCTCAAAAATATCAACTGGAGCATGATATTCTTTGCCGCCGGGTGCCTTTCCATCGGTACAGTGGCCGGTACTGTCGGCATAGGCGAGCTTGTTGCCGAAATTGCCGTGCCCGTTCTGGAAGGCAGAAGCCATACGCTGGTGCTGTTTTTGATCTATGTGGGCTACTTTATTCTTAATTTCATTATGACGCCCATGGCTGTGAATGTGACGTTCGCTCTGCCGCTGGCTCAGATTGCCCAGGATATCGGGATGAATCCGATTGCGCTTTACTCACTGATGGGGGGAGCGAGCGACCAGATTCTGCTGCCTTATGAAGTGGTAATTTATCTGATTTTCTTCAGTTTCGGCATGATCCACATGCGTGACTTCATCAGATTCATGTCCGTAAAGCTGGCAGCGCATGTCATTTTTACCTTCCTGCTGCTCATTCCCTGGTGGAAGTTCACCGGCTTCCTGTCGCTGTAAGAGCCTCGGCGGATCTGTCTGATCAGCATAACAGAACGCCGGGGAAAAGAGTTCTTGACACGACGGCGAAGCCGATGGAATCCTTTTTGCAACCCCCTCCTTGAGGGAGGGGCAATCCGCACGACCCCCATCCGTCGGCGGCGGAGTCTGTGGACGGATGGGATGACTGGGGATTGAAACAAACATGCGTCTGCTCATTGCATCGGACATACACGGTTCACTGGCGGCCGTAAGAAGCCTGCGCGCGGCGGCGGAACGTTTGAATCCGGACATGCTCGTTCTGCTGGGCGATATCCTGTATCATGGGCCGCGCAACCGTCTGCCGGAGGAATACGCTCCGGCGGAGGCGGCGCTGAGGTTCAGAGAGTGGCTTGCGGAGCGGAGCCTGCCGCTCATGTGTGTCCGCGGCAACTGCGATGCGGAAGTGGACGCCATGATGCTCCCGTTCCCGCTGGCGGAAAGCGCGTGGCTGTTTGCCGACGGGGCGCATATTTTTGCCATGCACGGCCACGGTCTGCCCGCCGGAGGCGTATTTCCCGGCCTTGTTTCCGGTTCCGCACTGCTTTGCGGCCATACGCACATTCCCCGGGCGGAAGAGCGCGAGGGTATTCACTTTTGGAATCCCGGCAGTGCAAGCCTGCCCAAGGGGGACTTTCCACGAAGCTACGGCGTTATTGAAAGCGGCGCGTTTTCCGTATTGGCCCTTGCGGGCGGTGCGGAGTTGATGCGTGACGCCGTCCGTTCCGGAGCATAGTCTACAGCGTTGCCAGCAGATCCAGCATATGGCGGACGTCGTTGTCTCCGGGCGTAAGGGGAAGGCCCGTCAGGATGCCGAGCCCTTCCATGGCGTCGTGGAAGGCTTCTGCTTCCATGCCTGTGGTGACTGCGCTGTGTGTTGCGGCATTGATCATGAGCAGCTGCATGAGCGCCGCGCGCAGTTCTTTTCCTTCCAGACCGAGATCAAGAACATACAGGCGAGGCGGATTGTCGCGCAGGGCTTCCTTGCAGGCGTCCAGGGTGTCGGCGAATGAAACATCCGCGCCGCATTCCCTGAAAGCAGGGAGGCGGGGCTGCCATTTTGCGGCGTCGGTGGTGACAATGAGAATGGTATTGCTCATGGGGAATCCTTGCGGCGCATTTTTCAGACGGCGCGTTTTGGGGTATGGGAAAAGAAGCCCGGGGCGGTACGGAGCGTTGAGCGTCGGAAATCCGGTGCGCAGAGCTTGGTACCGCCCCTGCCGGAGCTTCGCCGGGCGCTGCGGCTAGTGTCCGCCGCAGGAGTGTTCGGGCGTGAACGCGGGCAGCCTGCCCTCGATAAAGGCCTGCACGGATTGCCCCACGGTGGGGAAGTTCCCCGCATAATATACTTCCACGCCCGCCTGGTTGAAGCCCATAAGCGGACGCATGCCCATGCCGCCCGCCAGCAGCACGTTGACCCCTTCTCCTGCCAGATAATTCACCGGGGCAAGGCAGCCGCCCTGCTGGTGGGGAATGGGGGGCAGAGTACGGACAGTCGTAACCTTGCCGTCTTCTACTTCCGCGATGGTGTAGATTTCGCAATGGCCGAAGTGCATGCCCATGCCCGCGTCAAGACCGCCGGGCAGGGCGGAGGGAATGGCGATAATTTTCTTGTCCATGGTGTGATCCTCGGAATGTTAAAGGTTGGGTGCCTTATGGGAGGCCGCCTGAGCGGCGAGTCCGTCGATGGTTTTCCATGCCCCGGCGAGAAGCCCGGCCAGAGGGGATTCTGTTTCCGTCAGGGCTTTGCCCGCGATCATGGCTCTCGTCACATCCGGACTGAACGGCAGTTCGGCGGCGACAGCCCGGCCCTTTTCCCCGGCCAGGGCGCGTATGCGCGCCGTTTCGGCGGGGTTGAGATCGGCCTTGTTGATGATCAGGGTCACAGGAATGCGGAAATGGTCGCATAATGCAGCCACCCGCTCAAAATCGTGGATGCCTGACGGTGTGGGTTCCACCACCGCCACGGCCAGCGTCGCGCCGGACAGGGAGCTGATGACAGGGCAGCCAACCCCGGGCGAGCCGTCGCACAATATGGTTTCCGCCCCGTTTTCGCGCGCGAGTTCCCGCGCCTGCTGCTTGAGCAGGCTGACCAGACGGCCGGAGTTTTCCTGCCCCGGATTCAGCAGCGCGTGAGCCATTACCCCGAAACGCGTGTCGCTGATGTACCATTCCCCGCATTCGCGCTCGGGGAAGGCGATTGCCCCGGCGGGGCAGAGGTGGAAGCAGACGCCGCAGCCTTCGCAGCGCATGGAGTCGATGACAAAGGCGTCTTCTTCACGCAGGACAGCGTCGAATTTGCACAGTCCGGCACATTTGCCGCAGCGGATGCAGATTTCGGGGTTGATCTCCGCTTCGTTGCCGGAAACAAAGCTTTCTCTGCGGCGGGGCGCGGGAGAGAGAAGAAGGTGCAGATCTGGTGCGTCCACGTCGAGATCGCAGATGACAATGTTCTTTCCGGCATCGAGCTTCCCGCCGGAAGCCAGATGCGCGAGGGCCGCGCACATGGACGTCTTGCCTGTGCCGCCCTTGCCGCTGATTACGACTATCTCACGCATGGCGTCCTCCTTGCTCCGCACGTTGCAGAAGGCTTTCAGCCAGAGCGCGGAAGCGCTCTTCCCAGAGGGAGGATGTCCGGGCAATCAGTCCGCCTCCGGCATACTGTTCCGCGGCCGCGCGGTCAAAGGGCAGTTCGGCCAGCAGGGGAAGATGCCGTTCCGCGCACCAGACCCGCAGAGCGGTGTCTCCCGCCTCGTTGCCTTCCATGCCGGAACGGTTCATGACCACCGCCAGTTTGGCGCCGGTTCGCGCGAAAGCCGCATGAGCCAGCTTGAAATCGTGAAAGCCGAACGGCGTGGGTTCCGCCACCAGCACTACCATGTCCGCCCGTCCGGCCACGGTCATGGCCGGGCAGCTCACGCCGGGAGGGGAATCGATCAGGGCATCCTCTCCGGCTTGGGCTGTCATGTTCTCCAGCCGGGCCAGCAGAGCCCGCAGCAGGGGAGGCGTCATGGCCTCACCTATGCGTGTCCGCCCCATGATAAAGCGGCCCCGCGTCCCGGCGGCGGAGAACGTGCCTTCTTCCAGCGCGCCCAGTTCCCGTTCGCCCGTATTGAGCGCCCCTTCGGGGCAGACCGCGAAGCAGCCGCCGCATCCGTGGCACATATCGGGGAAAATCAGCACCTTCCTGCCGAAGCGGGCAATGGCCCGGTATTGGCAGATATCCTTGCAGGCCCCGCATGCCGTGCATTTTTCCGCATTCAGCACCGGCACGTCCAACGTGATGTTGGTACGTTCCGGCAGGTCGGGCGCAAGAAAAAGGTGCAGATTGGGCGCTTCCACGTCGCAGTCGGCGGCGATGATCGGGCGAGGCCACAGCGCGGCCAGCGAGGCCGTCACCGTGGTTTTACCCGCTCCACCCTTGCCGCTGGCGAATACAATGCGCATGATATTTCCTTCGGTTAATGGTGGCGGCCTTCCTCGTTCGGGGCATCGGCGGCATGTGCGGCGCCGTTGCGGAACTGCTCCATGGCCTCGCCCACGGTACGGCCGTCGAGGTTCTGGCAAATCCGGATGCCCGCCGCCTTCAGCGCTTCAAAGGCTTTCGGGCCGACATAGCCGCTGAGCACCACGTCCGCGCCCGCATCAGCCACGCGTTGCGCGGTTTCAATGCCCGCGCCCTGCGCCAGCACCTGCGAGGAACCGTTGTCCAGATAGGTAATGTGTTGAGTTTCGGAATCTATAAGCACGAATCCGGCGGCCCGGCCGAAGCGCGGGTCTACGAGAGAGTCGAGGCCGGGGCCTTCGCTGGATACTGCAATTTTCATGGTGTTGTGCTCCTTGGGGAGGATAATGTCGTGGGGCCGAGGGCGCACATTGGCGCTTTCGGCAATACGCAGGGCGTGCCCGTGCACCAGAGCTTCAGCCACGGCCCGCCGGGCTTCCGTCAGTACGCGGCCGAAGGTGTGCCGGGAAATTCCCATGAGCTCCGCGCCCTGTTCCGCAGTCATGCCCTCCAGATCAGCCAGGCGCATGGCCTCCAGGCCGTCCACAGGCAAATCGACCACGGGCAGATCGCGCATGATCACGCCGCAGGGCTTGAACAGGCGCACACGGGGATCTCGTTCAATAAAGCGGCAACATCTCGGTCTGGGCATGGGGTTCCCGGTTACAGTTTGGACAGGTGAAAGCGAATATCCGTCCGATCATATTTTGCTCTTTTGAGCATAATACCTCCGGCGCAAAGATCAAGCCCCAGACAAAAGTTTTTCGTGTTTTTTTTGTCCCCCCGCTTGACTCCTTCCCCTGATCCGGAGCAAATAACTGCACGTATCTGCAAAGGAGACAGACATGTCCGAATGTTCCGGTCAGCAGGGTCATGCGTCCATTCCCATGACCCATAATTACCAGCTCAAGGTCATTGCCGAGAATTTGTCCGGCGTGAAGCACAAGATTTTCGTCATGAGCGGCAAGGGCGGCGTGGGCAAGAGTTCCGTTACCGTCAACCTGGCCGTGGCGCTTGCCATGCGCGGCAACAAGGTGGGGATTCTGGACGTGGATATTCACGGCCCCAGCGTGCCGCATCTGCTCGGCTGTGAGGGGCAGGTGCTCGCGGATGATGCAGGCAGGCTGCTTCCGGTACGCTGCCCCGTGCCCGGCAGTCCGGAAGGCGGCGAGCTTTCCTACATTTCCATTGAATCCTTCCTGCCGGAGAAGGACAGCGCGGTTGTCTGGCGCGGCCCCAAGAAGACTTCGGCGATCCAGCAGTTCCTTTCCGACGTGAAGTGGGGGGCGCTGGATTATCTGGTGATTGATTCCCCTCCCGGTACGGGCGACGAACACATGACCATCATGGACTGCATCCCCGACGCGCGGTGCGTGGTGGTCACCACACCGCAGGAGATTTCACTTGCGGACGTGCGCAAGGCTCTGGACTTTTTGCAACTGGTCAAGGCTCCGGTGCTCGGCATTGTGGAGAACATGAGCGGCCTGGCCTGCCCGCACTGCGGCGGGGAGATCAATCTGTTCAAGAAGGGCGGCGGTGAAGAACTGGCGAAACAGGATGAACTGACCTTTCTGGGAGCCATCCCGCTGGACCCGGCTACCGTGGTGGCGGCCGACCTCGGCAAGCCCATTGTGGCACTGGATGCGGACAGCGCGGCCAAGGCGTCCTTCCTCCGTCTGGCTGACTCCGTGACCACGGCATTAAAGGCATAATCTGTCCGGCGGGAGGTTTTCGGATCTTGGCAGAGGAAGATAAAGTGTTTCCAGAGAAGGATACCATGGAGAAAAGGGAGGCAAGGCGAAGGCCGATCCGTTCACGCAACAGCGGATGGGCGCGCGTCTGTGCTTCCTTTTTAGCCATGCGGGGCATTGCGCCGAATACTATTTCCCTTTTCTCCATGATTTTTGCCTCTCTGGGGGGGCTTTGCTTCGTCTTTTCATCGGAATGCTCCTGGCTGTGGCTGGCCGGGGCGCTGCTGGCGCAGGGACGGTTGCTGTGTAATCTGTTTGACGGCATGGTGGCCGTAGAGGGAGGGCGCGCCTCATCGCTTGGAGAATTGTACAATGATTTGCCGGATCGCGTTTCCGACAGCGTCATTCTGATCTGCTTCGGGTGGGGATTGCCCGGCTGGTGGGGGCTGCTTGGCTGGGCCGCTGCGCTGTGCGCCGCGCTCACAGCCTATGTGCGGGTACTCGGCGCTTCATGCGGCCTGCCTCCGTGTTTTGTCGGCCCCATGGCGAAGCGTTAATCACGGTGGGAGCCGCCGTGCTGGCGTTTCTTCCCGCAGACGCCTCTTTTCCGTTGAGAGCTCTCATACTGGGAACTGTCATCGGTGGATGCATGATCACAGTCGGGCGGCGTCTGCGTATAGCCGCGCGGGAACTGACACAGCGGGCGGATGACGATGTTCGCTGAGTTCGCGGCCTCTTTTGCGCGGCTGGCGCTGACCGGACTGTGCCGCCTGTGGACTGGCGCGCGATTGCGCTGGACAGGCTGCCTCCCCGAAACCGTGCCTCGCCTCTACTTTGCCAATCACTCCAGCCATCTGGATGGCTTGTTTATCTGGACAAGCCTGCCGCCGGAACTGCGGAAACGCACCAGCCTTGTGGCTGCCGGGGATTACTGGCTGCGTACCGCTCCGCGCCGCTGGCTGGTGGAACAGGTGTTTCGGGTCATTCCGGTTGAGCGGAAGGGGATGCGGAAAGACGATTGCGGGAAAAGACGGCATCCTCTGGAGAAACTGGCCGCCGCGCTGCACCGGGGAGAGTCTCTGATTTTTTTTCCTGAGGGGACGCGTCATGTGGGGGAAGAGATGCTGCCCTTCAAGTCCGGCCTGTACCACCTTGCGAAAATGTGTCCTGAGGCGGAGCTGGTGCCGGTCTATCTGAACAATTTTTACCGGGTGTTGCCCAAAGGTAGCCGTCTGATGGTGCCGATACTCTGCACGGCAGTTGTCGGGGTGCCGTTGCGTCTGGAACAGCATGAAACGCGCCGGGAATTTCTGGAAAGAATGAAGGGGGAGCTGGAGCGTCTGAAGGCGGGTGAAACATGATATGGCTTTTCTTCGGCGTTTTCCTGACGCTGTTTTTCGCCACACTGCTTGGGGAACTGTTGTCCCGGCGTGTGAATACAGAACGAACGAGGACCGTTGTCGACAACCTCAATGCCCGCATCCGGAGCTGGTGGTGGATGTGCGGCGTTATCGTGCTGGCTGTTTTGGCCGGAAATACGGGAGCGGTCGTGCTTTTTGGGCTGGTGTCGTTCCTTGCGCTGCGGGAGTTCATTACCCTGACCCCGACGCGGCAGGCTGATCACGCCGTCCTGTGCTGGTGCTTTTTTGTTTTCCTCCCTGTCCAGTATATACTCGCGGCGACAGGTTGGTACGGGCTTTTTTCCATTTTCGTGCCGGTGTATGTGTTCCTCTTTCTGCCGGTGCGCACGGCGATCAGCGGAGATACAGGAGATTTCACGGGCCGGGTGGCAAAGATTCAGTGGGGGATGATGGCCGCCGTTTACTGCATCAGCTATGTGCCGGCCTTGCTGATGCTGGAAATTCCCGGTTATACCGACAACGTGCGCCTGCTCCTCTGGCTGCTCGTTACAGTGCAGATGTCGGATGTCTTGCAGTATGTATTCGGCAAACTGTTTGGCCGACGCCGCATCGTCCCCGAGGTGAGTCCGGGCAAGACGGTGGAGGGTTTTGCGGGCGGGATTTTGTCGGCTTCACTGCTGGGCGCCCTGTTGTGGCGCTTGACTCCGTTCACGCCGATGATGGCCTTTGGCGCGGGGATACTGGTCACGCTGGCCGGTTTTGGGGGCGGTCTGTGCATGTCTGCCGTCAAGCGTGACATGGGGGTAAAAGACTTCGGCACCATGATCGCCGGACATGGCGGCATGCTGGATCGTGTGGACTCCCTCTGTTTTTCAGCCCCCCTGTTTTTTCATATGTTGCGTTATTTCTATACATGAGAGAGCATCAAAATTTCCGGCCGGAATGTTTCGTGGTTGAGCTCTCCGTTTGTCCCTGTATTCTCACAGGTGTCTCGTTTCGTCTTGCTCCGCCGTGATATTCCCCTGTATGCGAAGCCCCGCCCGAATCCGGACAGCGGGGGCGCTGCGGGGAAAGCGGCGTCAGTTTCCCGCGTTCAGTTCCTGTTCCTCCTGGCATGTCCTGCACAACCCTACGCCGGGAATGGCGCGGAGGCGGGCGGGGGGAATGGCCTCCCCGCATTCACGACAACAAGGAATCCCGTCAATCCACTCCGGGCCTTCCTGATATGTGCCCTTGCGGGCATTCAGCAATGCGCTTTCACGTTCAAGACGTTCCAGTTCGGATGCCTGATCAAATAAATCCATGCGAAACCCCTTTACGCGTATGTATGTTTGAAGGTTGGACAAAAGAAGGTTCGGACGGCGTGCGTGTTCAGCCGATCATCACTTTGGAGCGGGAGAGAGCAGCCGGGCCGGAATTTTGACCACCAGTTTTTTCACTGTGGCCGGGCGTTCCACCGTCAGACAGGGCATGTGCGCCTCCCCCGGAAGCAGCAGCGCGAATACTCCGGGCCGCAGCAGGACGCGAGCCGCCGCGGGCGGAGTCTCCCGAAAAAATTCCGTGTCACTTCCGCCGCGCCCGGTATCAGGGGCAAGCCCCTCCGCATCCACGACAAGCATGTATTCCTCGCCGTCCAACACGGTCTGGACATCGGCCATGATATGGTGATTTTCATACAGCGCCCCAGCCTGATCCCGGCTGACATACACCTGTACGAAAGCTTTGGCCCCGTGGGGCAGAGGATACTCGCCTTCTGCCAGTTCCGCGCCTTGGGCCGCCAGGCGTCCGAGTTCCGCGCCTATTTCCGTCCATGCCGTGCCAAGAGGCCAGCGGGCGACATGTTCAAGACGATCCAGAATCATAAATTTCCCTTGTATTTTTGTATGGTATAAAAATATGACTGCCCTTTTCCTGCGAAAGGGGCGGAAGGCAGGGGCGCAGAATGCGCCAGGGGAGGGAACCTTGTCAAGGCAGCAAGAAGCTTGCGTTCCGCCGGAGAACCGGCAGGCGGCGGCCCCGCAGGGCGTCGGCGGAACATTTCGCCATCGGAAAGCTCTCGTGTGAACCTGTACAATCATCCTCTTGTCTGACGCACGGGAAAGAGCGATACTCTTTCCGGAATACGGCCACTTCTCAGAGCGTTTTGCGTTTGAAAATATCTGCCAGCCAGATCCCATGTTCTGGCCCGCAGGTTTCACGCCTGAAGCCGGGGCTTGCTCTGCTGTCCATGCCTGTACGCCCTGCGGGCTACAGGCACGGCCCTTCGGGTGGCAGCGCCGCAGGTGAATTGCGGCGACACCGGAGAAGGGGGGCGTTGCGGCGCCCTTGGTCGTGAGCGCGAAGCGCTTTACGGATACGGAGAACGGAGATGTGTTTCGTTTACTGGACTCCGCAGCGCATTTCAGGAGCGAAATGCTCTGGGCATGAATCCCCGGCAAGGAGGTTGACATGAGTTCATGGGGTGACATTCTCATTATTGCAGCGATGCTGGGGCTCGTCATTTTCCTGCGCAGGAAAGGCATTCTGCCTTCCTGAGGGCAGGGAAATCAGGCGCGTGACGCCTGTTCGTGGCGGCCCCCCAGGGCTGATGGCAAAAAGAGCGACGACGCGGAAGACAAGAGCTGAGTTTGTTCGTTTTCAGGAAAACGCTGATTAAAGCATTTCGGGGCTGCTGACAAAGCCGGCAACCCCGGTGCCCGCCGGAAATTCCCGGCGGGCGCTTTGTATGGAAAGGCGGACACGTCAGTTTTTTTTTCCTTTTGTGTCCTGATGATATTCCCCGGCTCCCGGCCAGGGACAGCAGGCGCCTTCATCGTCCTGCCCTTGGTGGCCACATCAGCAGGATCGGCTCTTGGCCCACCACAGCGCGCCGACAAGGGCGGCCACGGGGATGAGCATCAGCCATGCGTATTCCATGGCTCTTCCTCCGGGGATACAGGGTTTGCGGGGATACGGGGGGCGGACGGGACAGGCCGGAGGCGCGGGCGCAGCGGGCAGATCGCGGCTTTGCCGCGCCACCGGAAGGATTAGTGCTTTTCAGGCATGACGGGTGTCAGGCCGATGGTCTGATAGCCGCTGTCCACGAACAGCACGTCGCCGGTTACGCCGGAGGCCAGATCCGAGGCCAGGAAAAGGGCGGCATTACCGACCTGATCAATGGTCACGTTACGGCGCAGGGGCGAGAATCTTTCAATGTGGTCAAGGATGACGCGGAAGTCCGAGATGCCCGACGCTGCCAGGGTCTTGATCGGCCCGGCGCTGATGGCATTGATGCGTACCCCCTTCTGACCGAGGTCGGAGGCAAGGTAACGCACGGAAGCTTCCAGCGCGGCTTTGGCTACACCCATGACATTGTAGTTGGGTACCAGTTTCTGCGCTCCGAAGTAGGTCATGCAGATGACCGAGGAACCTTCATCCATGAGCGGTTCAAAGGCGCGGCACAACGCCACCAGCGAATAGGCGGAGATGTCCAGGGCCACCCTGAAGCCGTCGCGGGAAGTATCAAGATAGCGGCCCGCGAGTTCTTCTTTGGGCGCGTAAGCTACAGAGTGCACCAATACGTCGATTTTGCCCCATTTTTCCTTCACCGTTTCAGCGGCGGCGGCGATTTCCGCGTCGCTGCTCACGTCGCAGGGAAAAGTGAATTCCCCGCCGAGCTCTTCACAGATGGGTTCGACGCGCTTTTTGATCGCGTCTCCGGCATAACTGAAGGCAAGACGCGCGCCTTCGCGGGTGAAAGCGGATGAAATGCCGTAGGCGATACTGCGATTATTGGCGACGCCCATGATCAGGGCTTTTTTTCCTTTCAGTAACATGTAGCCTCCCTGTTTACTGAATGTGGTTTCCGGTGATGATATGATACGCCTGAAGGTATTTTTCCGTAGTGGTTTTTATGACGGCATCGGGCAGTGCAGGCGGAGGAGGGGTCTTGTCCCAGGGCTGTTCTTCCAGCCAGTCGCGCAGGTACTGCTTGTCGAAACCGGGCCGGCTTCTGCCCGGCGCATAATCCGCTGCGGACCAGAACCGCGAGGAGTCCGGGGTGAGCACTTCGTCGATCAGGGTCAGTTCGCCCTCCACCATGCCGAATTCAAGCTTGGTGTCAGCGATGATGATACCCCGTTCGGCAGCGTATTCATTGGCCTGGCGATAGATGGTTATGGCCAGCTGCGCCACGGAACGGGCGTTTTCAACACCGATGAGTTTTTCCATCTCGTGCCGGCTGATGTTTTCATCGTGCTGGCCGAGGTTGGCCTTGGTGGACGGAGTGAAAAGAGGTTCGGGCAATCGGGCGGATTCCTGCAAACCGGCGGGCAGTTTGCAGCCGCAGACTTCACCCGTTTTCTTGTAATCCTTCCAACCGGAACCGGCCAGATAACCGCGCACGATGCATTCCACGGGCAGGGGCCTGGCCTTTTTGGCCAGCAGGGAACGGCCCGCCAGTTCGTCCCTGTAGGGCTGAAGCGCGGCGGGATAACGGCTGACATCCGATTCCACGATATGATTGGGCACGATGTGCGCGAAGCGTTTCATCCAGAACAGGGTGAGCTGGTTGAGGACTACGCCTTTCATGGGAATGGGCGAGCTCATAATCACGTCAAAGGCCGACATGCGGTCTGTGGTGACAATGAGCAGGGTATCATCGTCGATATCATAAATATCGCGCACTTTGCCGCGCGATATCAACGGAAACTCCCTGATGTTCGTCAGCGTCACAATGGGATACTTCATCGAAACTTCCTTGAATACTTCGTAATTGAGTGCTTCATATTCAATGCTGCGATCGCTTTGCCGAAAGCGTGCTTTCGGTGAGCGAACCCGGCTACGCCGCCGCGCCAGGCTTGCGCCTGACGGTTCGTACTCCGAAATATTTCATGTTTCAGAGCACTAGGCCCGTGGGCCGCGCAACTCCACAGAGCGGGCATGCGCTTCCAGGCCTTCCAGGCGTGCCAGCCGGGCAATGGAGGAAGCGTGCCGTTCCGTAAACGCCGCTGTGGCGGAGATGATACTTGTTTTCTTGCAGAATGTCTGCACACCCAGAGCCGAGGCGTAGCGTGCGCTTCCCATGGTGGGCAGCACATGGTTCGGGCCCGCGTAGTAATCCCCCACCGGCTCGGCGGAGTGCTGGCCGAGGAAAAGCGCTCCGGCATGGCGTACCTTGGGCATAACGCCCCAGGGATCGCGCGTGAGCACTTCCATGTGTTCGGGCGCAATGGCATTGGCCATGTCAATTCCCGTGTGCAGGTTGGGCACAAGGATGACGGCTCCCCAGTCGCGCAGCGAGGCGGCGGCGATATCCGCGCGGGGCAAATCCGCAATGCGGCAGGAGAGCGCGGTAATTACCCGGTCAGCCAGGGACGGACAATCCGTCACACAGATGGCTGAGGCCAGCTTGTCGTGTTCCGCTTGGGAGAGCATGTCCGCCGCTATCCAGTCGGCCTGCGCGCCGTCGTCCGCGAGCACGAGGATTTCACTGGGGCCAGCGAGCATATCAATGCCCACCTTGCCCTGCACCAGCTTCTTGGCCGTGGTGACGAAAATATTCCCCGGCCCGGCGATAACGTCCACAGAAGGGATGCTCGCCGTACCCAGGGCCAGCGCGGCAATGGCCCAGGGGCCGCCGACGCGGTAGACTTCGGTGATGTCCAGCAGATACGCCGCGGCCAGGATGTAAGGATTGAGCGTGCCGTCCTCGCGTGGCGGCGAGACTACGGCAATTTCCCGCACGCCGGCCACCTGCGCGGGCACCGCGCCCATGAGCAGGCTGGAAATAAGCGGGGTATTGCCGCCTTGTCCGCCGGGCACATACAAGCCCGCGCGGTCTACAGCTTCCACCTTCTGGCCCAGGACAGTACCGTCTGGGCGGGTCATGAACCAGGAGCGTTCCTTTTCAGCCTGGTGGAACTCCCGGATATGTGAGGCTGCTTCGGCAATGACGTCCAGTTCGTCGGGAGTGATGGTCGCGGCGGCCCGCTCCAGTTCCTGCGGCGACACGGCCAGAGGAGCTTCAAAGGTTGGGCAGTCAAAACGGCGGGTGTGCTCGATAACCGCTTCGTCGCCCCTTGCGGCGACATCATCCAGAATGGCGCGTGTCTGCGCCTCTACGGCGTCGCCGGGGTTATGCCTTCCGGCAAGGCGCTGGAAAAATTCGAGAGCCGCCGGGTCATCGGCGGATTGTACTTTGAGCAGACGGCAGGACATGGCGGAGACTCCTTGATTCCCGGTAGCCCTTAAAAGAAGGGAGTTAAAAGCATGGAGACAGGCGGGGCGGCTGTCAAGCGATTTTTGCCGCTACCGTCGGAGGCACGCGCAGCGAGCTGTGGAGGCCGGGCCGAAGGCCGTGCAGCGTTCCCGTCAGCCGAGTCTTCGAGAAAACGGAAGCCAAGCCTTTCAGTTTCGGAGAAAAAATCTCCGCCTTCTGCATGGCCAGTCAATCAGGCCGCAGAGTACCTCCCGCAGAGCCAAAAGCGGAAACAAGCATAAGCTGCTCATGATGGTGGATGAGTTCCCCAGTATGGGAAAGCTTGAAATCGTTCAGGAATCTCTGGCGTTTCTGGCCGGCTACGGGATCCGCTTCTATCTGATCTGTCAGGATTTGTCCCAGCTGCGCAGTGAGGAAATCGGTTACGGCAAGGATGAGGCCATATCGTCCAACTGCCATATCCAGAACGCCTTCCAGCCGAACAAGCTGGAGACGGCGGAATACCTCTCGAAGCTGACCGGCACAACGACAGTGGTAAAGGAGCAGCTTACAGTCAGCGGACGCCGGA
>CAJTSU010000082.1:0-359 GCA_910579055.1 uncultured Mailhella sp.
CGCTCGCACTCCGTGCCTCCCTCCATGCCGCATTACCATGCGGCGGGGGGTCGTCGCGTTGCTCTTGATTCCCGTAAGCCTTGAAGACCCGGCTAGCGGAAACGCTGCGCGGCCTTCGGATCGGCCTCCATGGCTCGCTACGCTCGCGCCTCCGGCGGTCAGGGATATGTTTCTACAACAACGCATTTATGAAATTTTTAATCAAGTAGTCCCAGAACAGCCTTTGGGGAAAGGACTGCTCCGGCAGGCGTATGGCCGCAATGGGCACGGAAGGATCGACCTCCGGCAGAGGAATCTTTTTCGCCACCAGATCCCCTTTCATCACCAAGTAGTCATGACGGAACAGCCGATACGGCTGG
>CAJTSU010000082.1:369-15040 GCA_910579055.1 uncultured Mailhella sp.
CCGCCTCGTTGCGCACCACCAGAGCCAGCAGGTCCGTACGGTTCGCCATACGGTATTCTCCCGCAAAATACGGCGCGTACTGACAGGAAATATGTTCCTGCCCCCTGGAATAAAAACCGATGCGCAGCGTCTTCAAATCCTCGGGCGACAGCGTGCTTCTGGCCGCCAGCGGATGCCCCGCGCCGATGAAAAGCCGCTCCTCGTCCGTAAACAGCGGCACGACTTCACAGCCCATGTTCACAGCCTGTTCACGAAGTTTCAAGCCCAGCGCCGTGCGTGTGACCGCCATACAGGAAGTTCCGCTCTCCAGTTCCTGTATCACATCCGTGATGTACACGTTGCACAGCGTCACGCTGATTTCCGGGTACAGTTCCCTGAACGGCAGAAAAATATTGCGGGTGAGATGAAGTGAAAGCAGCGGCGTGGTGCATACCGAAAACGCTCCTGACGCCTTTGCTTCCAGACTCAATTCCGCAATCAGTTTCAGTGCGCCTTCCGCCTTTTCCACCGCGCGGATTCCCTGCGGAGTCAGCTCTATACCCTTGTTTCCCTTTTTAAAAAAGGGGAACCCCAAATCTTTTTCCAGGTTTCCCATCGCCACCGACACCGCCTGCCGGGATACGTTCAGCCGCCGCGCCGCCGCGCTGATGGAACCCGCCTTCGCCACGGCAACGAGGTATTCCAACTGCTCCAGACGCATTACAGCCTCCTTGCTTTTCAGAATGTAGTTGAAAGAGCATGACCGCGCAACACATCCTCTTTCCCATGCAATCCACAGCTGACAGCACTCCATAGATAATTAATATTTTTCTTTTTTTTCCGCCCCCCTTAAAAAACAGATAGTCATCGCCGCTTGCATGCGAGTCCATCGTGAAAACCGGAATGGCCTGCCAGGCTGCAGTTTTGCAACCTCAGACTGATGACAGTGACAGGTGCAGAGAGCGCAGGGCTCCCGGCGTCGGCATAAAAATGCGCGTCAGAACACAGTGATCCCGCCGGCAGATGTTTTCAATCTCACCCCTCTGACAAAGGAGAAGCCATGAAACCCGTGTACAAGGAAAAATACCCCCACCTGTTTGAACCGATGTTTGCCGGGAAGAACAGGGTTCGCTTCAACAACCGGGCACTGGTGGGCCCCATCGGATCCGGCGCGACAGGCGGCGGCGAAGACAGCGACGGCCGCATCAACACCTTCGGCATTGATTACTGGATGCGCTATATCCAGGGAGGATTCTCCTCCGTGTGCCTGCCCATGGACGTGCCGATCGACAACAGCCACGAACACATGTTCAACCTGAACCCCAAAACCTGCAATCAAATGAACTTCCAGCGCCTCCAGCGCGCGGTGCACGCCTTCAACGGTAAAACCTTTGCGGAATTCATGCACGCGGGGCCGTACGCCCGCCCTGGCTTCAAGAAAATTTCAGCCGATGACGAACCCAACCTGGGAGCGACGGCGGCCACGAAAGGAGAGCTTGAAGAAATCGCCGCCCTGTTCGGCGAATACGCCCACTGGGCGCAGATCGCCAACTTCGACGGGCTCTGCCTGCACTACGCGCACGGCTGGCTGTTCAACTATTTCCTTTCCCCGCTCACCAACCACCGCAGCGATGAATTCGGCGGATCCGTGGAAAAGCGCTGCGCCTTCCCGCTCATGGTGATCAAGGAAATTCGCAGGGTCGTGGGCGACAGCCTGCTGATAGAACTGCGCATGAACGGCAACGACGAGGTGGAAGGCGGCATCACGCCTGAAGAATGCGCGGAACAGGTCAAGATTTTCGAGCCCTATGTCGATATGGTGCATATTTCCTGCGCGCATCGCCTGAATGCGATGAACAGGCCCAAACAGTTCCCCACCGGCTTCGATCGCACGGCGCACAACGCCTACGCCAGCGAAATCGTGAAAAAATCCGGGGTCAAGATCCCCGTCGGCGTCACCGGCGGTATTTATGATCCCGCTGTGGCGGAAGAAGTTCTGGCCAAAGGGCAGGCCGACTATGTGCTGATGGCCCGTTCCGCCATGGCTGACCCCGAAATCATCAAAAAAGCCAGGGAAGGCCGCGAAGACGACATCCGTCCCTGCCTGCGCTGCAACTACTGCATGGATCACGGGCGACGCGTGGCGCTTTCCAAGGATTTGCACCTGCTTGCCTACCCCAGCTATGACCGGCAGTGCATGACCAACCCCATGCAGTTCCAGAGCGCGCAAAAGCTGCGCATCGCTCCGCCGGAGCGCTCCAAGAAGGTCGCCGTCATCGGCGGCGGCGTCGCGGGGATGGAAGCCGCCATCAGCTGCGCGGACAGGGGGCACGAAGTCGTGCTTTATGAAAAAACCGACAGGCTGGGCGGGCAGGCGCTTCTGTCCGACGTCATGTGGTTCAAGAAGGAAATGAAGCTGTTCCATGAATATCTGGAACGCCAGATAAAAAAACGCCCGGCCATTACCGTGGTGTACAACACGCAGGCCACGCCCGAACTCATCGACAGGCTGGATCCGGACGCCGTGATCGTGGCCGTGGGCGCTGAACAGATCGTGCCCAGGATTCCCGGTGCGGAAAAGGCGATGATGGCCTTTGACGTGTTCGGCCATGAGGATCGCGTCGGCAAACGGGTTGTCATCGTGGGCGGAGGCTCCATAGGCGTCGAGCTGGGCATTCATCTGAACGGCCTGGGCCATGAATGCACCATTCTGGAAATGGGCGAACATATCGCCGCGAAGGCGCAGCTTACGGAGCGCACGGCCTATCTGAACGCCATACGGGAATACAGGGTCAACTATCTGGAAAACGCAACCTGCACGGAAATCACGGACAAGAGTGTACGGGTCAGCACGCCGGAAGGTTTAAAGGAACTGGAAGCTGACACCGTTATCATAGCTGTGGGAACAAAAGCGCTGGAGCGTGAACGCGACAGGTTCATTGACACGGCTTTCGACGTCATCAATGTCGGCGACTGCGTGGAAGCTTCCACCATTGTGCATGCGGTACACACGGGCTTTGACGCCGGGCTTGCGCTGTAACGTCCGATCCCCGGCCCGATGCGGACGCGGCGTCATCCCTTCGCGAAGCGATGCCGCACCCGTTTGTCGGGGGCCTTGCGCCCATGCCGCAATCCGCGTCCGCCTGTATAGTCCTGATTGATACCCAGCTATCAATAATTAATATTCCTTTTTTTTTCCAAAGTGGCATAGAAGAAATAAGGGAAAATTATCACACACTAGAATCCTCTACAAAGGAGTGCCAAATGAAACGTTTTCTCCTGGCCGCCCTGGCCGCCGCTTTCATGATTCCATGCCCCGCCCCGGCTGTGGAGTACCCCACCCAGCCGGTCACCATCATCGCCGGTTTCAACGCGGGCGGCACATCCGACATCGTACTGCGGGCCATGGCCCCTGAACTGGAAAAGGAACTCGGACAGCCCGTGCTGATCGTGAACAAGGGCGGCAACGGCGGCGCGCTGGCCATTGGCGACCTGCTGACCAAGAAGAGCAACGGCTACACGGTGGGCCTGGTGTCCAACGCGGCGTTCACCCTGGATACGCAGCTCAGGAAGGCCCGCTACAGTATGGACGATTTCACCTTCCTGGGATCGGCAGGCCTCACGCAGCAGGGCTTCTACTCCCTGCCCGACAAGCCGTGGAAAGATTTCAAGAGCCTTGTGGAGTACGCCAAACAAAGCGGCAAGGAACTGACCTTCTGCTCCCCCGACATTATGCCCAAGATTCTCCTTGATGTCGTGAGCGCCAAGGAAGGCATCAAATTCCGCTATGTGCCCACCAAGTCCGGCGGCGAAGCAGCCACCAACGTGCTCGGCGGCCACACCGATTTCGCCTACGGCGGCGGCATCCAGACCCCCTACGTTCTGGCGGGGAAGATGATCAATCTGGCCAGTTCAACGAGAACCCCGTTCGTCAAGTTCCCGGATTGCCCCACCCTGCTCTCGCTGGGCTACCCGAACACCGCTTTCGACACCCACTATGTGTTCTTCGTGAAGAAAGACACTCCGGCTGAAATCTGCGAAAAGCTCAGCGCGGCCTTTGCCAAGGTGGCCAATCTCGAATCCATTCAGGATGCCATCCTGAACAAGGCCAACCTTTCGCCCCACATTCTCAAGGCCGAAGAAATCATGCCTTTCCTGAAGGCCCAGTACGACGAATACACGGAACTGTTCAGCAAGAACAAATAGTCAGAGCCGCAAACGGGACGAACCAGGCCCGGTTCGTCCCCCGGGTTCGCCGTTAAACCATCTCAGCCCACGACTGCGAGGAACGTATGCGCAGACAGGAACTTCTCATCAATGTTCTTCTCATTGCCTTCAGTCTGATCATGATTTTCGGGATCATCCCCGCCTGGACCGCCCCGCCTGTTGAGTACGGTCTGAACGGCGACATTCTGCCCACAATGTGCTGTTCCGTCATAGGCATCGTGGCCGTTTTCCAGATAGTTTCCGGTGTACTGAAAGGCATCCGCCCGGACAACGGCAAGGGAATCAATGCCGAACTGCTGATCCATGCCCTCAAGTGGTTCCTGCCCATGTTCGCCGTCATTCCGCTGTGGTATTACTGCGGCTTTCTCGCGGGATGCATCCCCGTTCTGTTTGTCCTGCTCTATCTGGCGGGCAGACGTGACTACAACGTCATCATCCCCCTTGCGGCGGGTATTCCTGTGGTCATCATGTTCCTCATGCTCTATGGCCTGAAGGTGCCCCTGCCCTGAATTCCGCCAGGATCTGACTTGCCTCGCAAACGAAAGCTTTTTTCAAGGATACAGACATGATAGAGAATGTTTTACTGGGGCTGGGGGATGTGTTTAACGTCACATCCCTGCTCTTCATGTTTTTCGGCGTGGTCAGCGGCATCATCGTGGGGGCCATACCCGGGCTGAGCGGCCCCATCGCCATCGCCCTGTGCATCCCCTTCACCTATTACATGTCGCCCGTGGCCGCCATCGGCTTCCTTGTGGGCATCAACAAGGGCGGCACCTTCGGCGGTTCCATCGCGTCCATCCTCCTGAACACGCCCGGTTCTCCGGAATCGTCCGCCACCTGTTACGACGGCTACCCCATGGCCCTCCAGGGCAAGGGCGAAAAAGCCCTGAAGTGTTCGCTGTTCTCCTCCTTTTTCGGTGACACCATCTCCGCAATTTCCCTGATTATCCTTTCCATTCCGCTGGCGGCCGTCGCGCTGAAGCTTTCCCCTCCGGATTTGTGCGCGATCATGGTCTTTTCTCTGGTTCTGGTTTCAGGACTGGATTCCGGTTCCCTGGGCAAGGCGCTTATCGCCGCGGCGGCGGGCATGCTGCTGTCCTGCGTGGGCATGGACTGCTTCGGTGACGAACGCCTCACCTTCAACAACCTCACCCTGAGCGCCGGCATCCCCCTGATGAGCGTGGCCATCGGCACCCTGGCCCTCTCGGAACTGGTGTTCCAGATGCAGAAACAGTTCCTGGGCCAGAAAAGCGGCGCCGAGGCATCCTGCGGCGCGGAAAAGGACGACTGCCGCTTCACCCCGCGGGAAATGCGCCAGGTGCTGCCCACAGCGATACGTTCCTCCATCATCGGCGTGGTGATCGGCGTGCTGCCCGGCCTGGGCTCGACCATGGCGGCCTTCATGGCATACGGAACGGCAAAAAAGGCATCCAAACATCCCGAAAAGTTCGGCACGGGGGTTCTGGAAGGCGTGGCCGCGCCCGAAGCAGCCAACAACGCCATTATCGGCGCAAATCTTGTGCCCCTGCTCACCCTGGGCATCCCCGGCAATGCGTCCGCCGCCATCATCATGGGCGCGCTCATCCTGCACGGGCTCACTCCCGGCCCGCTGATGTTCGAGGAACAGCCGCGCGTCATCTACGGCGTGTACTGCGCGGTGCTCATGGCGGGCTTCATGAACCTGTTCTGCGGCTGGATGGGCCTGCGCGCGTTCATTTGGGTACTGGGCGTGTCCCGCACGCTGCTGTATCCGGTGGTCATGCTTACCTGCATGGTCGGCTCCTACCTGGCGGACAACTCCATTTTCTGCACGCTGGTCATGCTGGTGCTGGCCGTGCTCGGCTTCTTCATGCGCAAGCTCGGTTACTCTTTCGTGACCTTCCTCATCGGTTTCGTACTCGGCCCCGGCTTTGAAATGTCGCTCCAGCAAAGCCTGACCATCAGCGGCGACAGGCTGGACATCTTCTATACCAGACCCATCCCCGTCATCCTCTTCGTCCTTTCCCTGTTTATGGTGTATCGCATATACAGACAGTGGAAAAAAGACGCGAGCGGCGGAAACGGGCGGGATGCCGAACTCGACCTCTCCTGATCCCGACGCGGCAAACTCCGCGCAAACTCTGCTGACGCGCGCCCCCGCCGCATGACCATGCGGCGGGGGCGCGTCGCGTTGCTCTCGATTCCCGTGAGCCTTGAAGACTCGGCCAACGGGAACACTGCGCGGCCTTCGGATTGGCCTCCATGGCTCGCCGCGCTCGCGCCTCCGGCGGTCAAGGATAGTTTTGTTAAATCTACTTCACCCGCACGATCACCTTTGCCTCCTGGCCGGGATACAGCGCGCTTTCCGCGCTCTCCTTTTCCTGCGGGAGGGAGACGCCGATTTTCGCCATGATCTTGCCGTCTTCATGTGACAAGGCGAGCACATCACCTTCCAGTTCCGGCCCTCCGTCCAGCTCCACCGTGCAGCGCTGTCCTTCCCGCACCAGGGCCCCCGCAGCGAAGCGGGCTTCCACCCACAGCCCTTCCAGCGGCATGATTTTCATAAGCTCATCGCCACGCGCGACGTTTTTATTCTGAGCCGCCTTGACCCAGAATACCTTGCCCCGCACAGGGGCAAGCAGCACAGCGTTGTGCAGCGCAGCCCGGGCCTCTTCCACCCGCGTCCGCCACAGCTCCACCTGGACAGGGCCGGGCCGGGTGTTCCTCGCCGCGTCATGCAGTCGCCGCAGTTCCTGATCCGCCGCCGCGCGCATGTCACTGAAATCTTTCAGACGCGCCCGCGCGGCTTCCATGTTCACACGCGCTTCAGCTTCCTTTTCGGCCAGGGCTGTCCGCTCCGCTTCAGAAATCCGCGGATTGCGCAAGGCCAGCAGCAAGCGGGCGTGTTCAGCCGTCCACTGCTCCATAATATTTCGGGCGCTTTCTTCCTCCCGACGCGCCGCGTCCGACGCCCGGCGGGCATGATCCTCCGCTTCGCGCAGGGCAGGGTCAGACCCCGCCGCGGGCACGCCGCCACGCATGGCCAAATCCAGAGAGGCTTCAGCTTCTGCCAAAGCCCGCTCCAGCGGCACCGGATCCAGCGAAAGCAAAAGCTCCCCGGATTCGACAATCTGCCCCTCCTTGACCTTCACCTGAAGCACCTTGCCCGCTGACGCAGCCGTCAACGAATATTCAGCGCCCTGTACGGCGGCCCATTCCGAAACAATTCGTCCGGCAAACCATTGATGCAGCCCAAACCCGGCAAGCGCGATCAGTGCCGACACAACCAGAAGGGCCACGCGGGGGCCGCTTTTTCTGCCGGCGGGAAGTTCCAGCAGGGGAGCACCGTCCTGCGAACGGGGGGAAGAAGATTCGGACATGACCGTTCTCCTGTCAAAAATATGTTCAAAAGAAAGGATTACACCTTATTGCAAAAAGAATGCAAATTATGGGCCAAGTCGCATTCTCCGAATGCTGTATCCTTTGGCGGCCAAATAATACTTGCCAGGGAACACATTTTTTGCAAAAATAATGTTCGACATCTAACGAAGAATAATCTATCATACCCTTCAACGTTCATCCGCTCCCACCCGTACCCCTGGAAAACACATGTTTCAGCTCAATCCGGAAAATCCGGCCCTTGCCCCCAACCTCATTTCCCGCATCAGGCACGGTTTGCACAAATTTCTGAAAACGGAATTGGATCGCGCCGGTCTGCCCGGCCTGGTACCCTCGCACGGGTTGATTCTCGGCTGCCTGTACACTGAAGATCAACTGCCCATGAACCGCATCGCTCAACTTATCGGCAGAAGAAAAAGCACACTGACCGTTCTGGCCGACAAACTGGAACGCCGGGGTTACATCCAGCGTGAAGCATCAGCCGAGGACAACCGGGTGCGCCGGGTTTCTCTCACCGCAAAGGGTGAGGAAGCCCGCGCCGCGTTTGAGAACATCTCTCACGCCATGCATGAAAAACTGTGGCAGGGTTTCAGTGAGGAAGAAAAAGCGCAGACCATGCGCCTGCTGCACCGCATGTCCGACAACCTCAGCGCAGCTTCTTCTCCGGACTCTTCCGAAGAATCTTCTGAAGACGCCGATAATGATATACGGCTGAAAGCTCCCGCCGCGCCTCCACACCGCAATTCCGGAACAAGGAAAGAACGGGCATGATCCCCCTCCGGATTCGCCCTCTTCTTCTGCTCTGTCTCATGGCCGGACTGGTCTGGCTCGCGGCGGACGGAGCGGCGGAAAATTACCGCTGGCAGTGGTATCGGGTCTGGCCCTATGTCGGTACATGGTCAGACGGTGCCTTCACCCCCGGCCCTTTGCTGGAGGGGCTCGCACTGACGCTGAAAGTCGTGGCGGGGGGGCTTGCCGCGGCGCTGCTCAGCGGAGCCGTTCTGGCCTTCATGCGTCTTTCTCCTTCCCCTGTCGCCCGTCTGCTGGCCGGGACAGCGCTGGGCGCGGTGCGTAATACCCCCCTGCTTATGCAGCTGTTCATCGCCTACTTCATTGTGGCTCCGGCGCTGAACATCGGGGCGGAAACATCAGCGGCGCTCTCTTTGGGGCTGTTCGAGGGCTGTTACATGGCGGAAATTTTCAGGGCGGGAATTATCAGCCTGCCGCGCGCCCAATGGGAAGCCGCTTTCAGCCTCGGGTTCGGCATGTGGCCGACCCTGCATCTGGTCATCCTTCCGCAGGCGTTACGCCGTGTTATCGCTCCGTTGTCCGGGCAGGTCATCTCTCTGATCAAGGACAGCTCCCTGGTCAGCGCCATTGCCGTGGCCGATCTTACCCTGCGCGGCAGAGAAGCCATTGCGGAAAGCTTTCTGAGTTTTGAAATCTGGCTGCTGGCGGCCGGGGTCTACCTGGGGCTGACCCTGCTGGCGGGGCTGCCCGCCCTGTGGCTGGAAAAGCATATCCGTTAACCTTTCAGGAGTAACCCATGTTTCAAACCATAAGGAAACCTTCGAGGAACAACATTAAACACCTGTCTCTGTCCGCTCTCTCAGCACTCGGACTCGTCCTTCTCACCGCGCTGTCCCCTGTTCTGCCCGCCGCCTCCCCGGCTCAGGCCGCACCCGCCCCCTCCGAATCAACCATGGACGCCATTGTCAAGCGCGGCGCACTGCGCGTGGGCTTTTCCTCCTTTGTGCCCTGGGCCATGCAGGACAAGCAGGGCAAGTACATCGGCTTTGAAATCGACGTGGCTCAGCGCCTGGCCGATGATCTGGGCGTGAAGCTCCAGCCCGTGCCCACCAGCTGGGACGGCATCATCCCCGCCCTGCTCGCGGGCAAGTTCGACATGATCATCGGCAGCATGGCCATTACCCCCAAACGGGCGCTTTCCGTGAACTTTTCCGTTCCCTACGACACCGCCTACATCGACGTCACGCTGAACAGGGAAAAAGCGGGCGACATCAAAACTCTCGCCGACCTGAACAAGCCCGAAGTCGTGGTGGCTGTGCGCAACGGCACTACCGCCGCTCTGGCCGCAAAAAAACTGGCCCCCAATGCCACGTTCCGCGTATTCAACGACGAAGCCCCGGCAGTGGAAGAAGTCCTGGCCGGACGCGCGCATGCCTTCTTTTCCAGCGCGCCTCTGCCCGCCATGGAAACCCTGCGCAACCCGGACAAGCTGGTGCAGAATTTTGAGCTTCAGGCCTTCCGCGCCCCCATTGCCATTGCCGTGCGCAAGGGCGACGCCGACACCCTGAATGTGCTCGACGGCTGGATCCGCATGGTTGAGGAAGAAGGCTGGCTTCAGGAGTGCCGCGACTACTGGTTCAAGTCCAACCAATGGGAAAGCCTGCTCAGGTAAGCCATGAGCTATTTGCCCGGCATATCGCCCGCCCGGAGCTGGCGTCGTCTGACAAGGGGAGATATCCTCCTTGCCGTGGCGGCGCTGGCTCCGGCCGCGCTTTTTCTCTTCCGCTCAATGGAACTTTCCGAGCACCGCTGGGACTGGGATGCTCTTCTCCCCTACCTCTGGTACCACGATGAAGAAGGGTTCCATTGGGGCATGCTGACCAGAGGGCTGTTCATGACCATCAGGCTGGGGCTGTGGAGCCTGGCGCTCGCCCTTGCTTCCGGTGCCCTGATCGGCGCGCTGTCCGCCCATGTCCGGGGCTTCGCGGCCCTGCCCGCCCGCCTGTACATCAACCTCCTGCGCAACACGCCGCCTCTGGTTCTGCTCTTTCTCGTTTTCTTTTTCGCCGGGTCTTTCTTTGCCGAGCCCCTGCTGCGCGCGGAAGAACTGATCCAAAGCCTGCCCTCCGGGCCGCGCGATCTGATCCATCTGCTGCTGGCTCCTCCCGGACAACTGGATCGTATGGTCGCCGCCGTGCTCACGCTTGGCTTGTATGAAGGCGCTTACGTGGCGGAAATAGTGCGCGCGGGAATCGAGAGCGTGCCTCACGGTCAATGGGAAGCCGCCGCCTCGCAAGGGTTCAGCCCCTGGCAGCAAAGAATCCACATCATCGCGCCGCAGGCCCTGCGCTTCATTCTGCCGCCTCTGGCCGGGCAGACCATTTCCATCTTCAAAGAAACAACGCTGGCTTCGATCATCTCCCTGCCGGAACTGACCTTTCAAAGCCTGGAGGTCATGGCGGTCACGCGCATGACCTTTGAACTGTGGCTTGTTACCGCCCTGCTTTACCTCGGGCTGTCCCTGTTCTGGTCGCGCCTGAGCGCATGGCTGGAACGCCGCCGGAAATGGCGGCCTGTGGAGTAGCGCGCAAGACGACAGCGACGAACAACTCCGATGAAGGATGCGACGTTCCGGAAGAGGCTGATCCTAAAAACCTGCCCTGTTTTGTCATACTTAGAATTACTGCAAGAGCGTCAGCACGCTTGAACATTCATACGACTCGTGTTAGACTCTTGAAAGAACCATTGATTCAAGCGTGTTAGCGTGCGGTTATGCTCTTCAGGATCGCGCGCACGCCGCGGAGCGGAAAAATGTACTTTTTCCACTGAGTGAGCGACTTGGCATGCATTTCTCAAAGAGACGTTTGCCTCTTTGGCCACGGAGCTGATGTATTCCGCAAATAAATCAGCGGTTCTTTAAAAATTATCGAACACTTTGCAAGAACGCCTTGTATGCAGCATCAATGACAATTTTCTGATTAGGAATTGTCATGTAAATTTTCACATGCAATTATGAGGAAAGCTGCTGATGTACACTTGTACCATCACTGTTTATTTTGCAGGTTGCCCGGATCATATAATTGAAATCGTTAAAGCGATTCCGCCGCTCCTCCATTTTACCCATGAATTTACGGCCGGGAACGGCGTTGATACGGCAAGGGTTTCCGTGGCAGATGTCGTAATCGCTGGCCCCGACCTTGATATGGATGCGTACATGGCCTTGCCGGACGCTATGCGCGCCGATGCCGAGCTTGTGCTTCTTGCGCAGAGAGAAAGCGTATTGCCCGCGACGCTTCTGACGCGCGCCGCGGATATCTGGCGCATGCCCATGCCGGACGCAGAACTGCGTTTTCATTTTTCCCGCTGGCAGGAACGGTTCAAGCAGGGCAAAGACCTGTGGCAGGCGCAGCAGTTTCTGGAATGCGCACTCAACACGACTCCCAACCTTATCTGGTTCAAGGACAAGGACGGCGTGCACGAGCTGGTCAACGCGGGCTTCTGCCATGCGGTCAACAAGTCGCGGGAGCAGGTGCAGGGCCAAAGGCACGCCTATATCTGGAATGTGGAAGCGGATGACCCGGCATGCATTGAGTCCGAACGCATCGTTATGGAAAGCGGCCAAACCCATGCTTCGGAAGAAACCATTGAAACCGGCGCGGGTCAAAGGCTGCTGATGACCTACAAGTCGCCCCTGCGCAATGTGGACGGCTCCATGATGGGCACAATGGGGGTGGCCATTGACGTCACGCAGGAGCGGCTGTACCGGGACGAGCTTTTACGAAACAATGCCGCGCTGGAAGCCATGTTCACCTCCATGGATTGCGGCATCCTGTGCCATTCTCTGGATGGGGCGCACATCATCAGCATCAACCGGGCAGCCCTGGATCTGCTGGATTTCACTTCCCTTGACGAGATGCAGTCCAAAGGCTTCCAGATGGTCGCCAGCACGGTCATGGATGAGGACAAACCCAAGCTCATGACGGCCATCGGTCAGTTGAAAAAGGTCGGCGACAGCACGAGTTATGAATACCGTATCGAACATGCGGACGGCAAACAGCTGCATGTGATGGGCAATGCCAAGCTGGTGGAGAAGGACGGCGAGATTGTATGCCAGCGCTTTCTTCTGGACTGCACGGCCCAGAAACTTAAGGAGGAAAAGGAACGAAGCGAAAAGGAACGGCGGCAGAAGGATCTGGTACGCGCCCTGTGCGTCGATTATCAGCTTGTCTGCGTTCTCGATCAGGACACCCACGACGACAATGTTCTTCAGTTGATGGAATACCCGGATCAGAATCTGGGCAGGATTTTTTCCGCGGACATGCCCTTCCCGCAAAAGATGGAAACCTATATCCGGACATGCGTGCACCCTGACGACCGGGAGGAGTTCCGGCAAACCATTTCCCTAACCTCGCTGCGGAACAAGCTGGCGCACAAGAAAATCCACTATTTCAACTATCGCGCGCTCAATGGCGAGGATGTGCATTACTTCCAGCTTAAAGCCGTGCGCGCGGGGGATTCGAGCGACCCCTACGGCATCATCATCGGGCTGCAAAGCGTGGATACCAGCACCCGAAATGAAATGGAGCAGAAAAGCCGACTCAGCGAAGCCCTGAAGCAGGCCAAAAGGGCAAGCACGGCCAAGAGCATTTTCCTCTCCAACATGTCCCACGATATCCGTACGCCCATGAATGCCGTGGTGGGCTATGCGTCACTTGCCCTGACGCAACTCGACAAGCGCGATCAGGTGGAAGAATTTTTGAAAAAAATATTGTCTTCCGGCAATCATCTCATCAGTCTCATCAATGATATTTTGGATATGAGCCATATTGAGAGCGGCAAGGTACAGCTTGAGGAGGCGCCGTGCGAGCTTCCCGTGCTGCTGCATGAGCTCTGGAATATTGTTCAGCCGGCGGCCGGGGCCAAAAATCAGAAATTGACGATTGAAACAGAAAATATACGCGATGAATACGTTTATTGCGACAAGCTCAGGCTCAACCAGACTCTTTTGAATCTTTTGAGCAATTCCATCAAATACACCGGCGAGGGCGGCGACATTGGCATGCGGATAACGCAGGAAGACTTCGCCTTGCCGGGACATGCCGCATTTGTCTTCCGCATCCGCGACAACGGCATCGGCATGAGCGAAGAGTTTCTCACCCGTATTTTCGAGCCCTTTGAGCGCGCGCAGACCTCCACTGTGGCCGGTATTCAAGGCACCGGCCTCGGCATGACCATCACAAAAAATATCGTGGAGATGATGAAGGGCGATATCTCGGTGCAGAGCAAGCCCAATGTGGGCACGGAATTCACGCTCCGCGTGACATTCCGCCTGGCGGAAGACGAGCGCGCGCTGCACGATCTGGACGAGCTTGCAAACCGCGCGGCCCTGGTGGTCGATGCGGATCGCCGGGCCGGAGAAAATCTGGCGCGCCTTCTGCGCGGCAAGGGCTTGCGTGTTGATGTGACGGCCACAGCAAAGGACGCGCTGCGCCTTTTCGGACAGCAGGCCGGCGGCTATGGCTTGTGCATTATTGACAGAAATTTGCCCGATGAACCCGGGGAGACTCTGACACGCCGTATTGGAGAGCAGGCGGGAACGCACAGGCCGCGCATGGTGCTGACCTGTGACAGCTGGATGGAAACACGCCGGAAACCGGCGGATGATACTGTTGACGCCTGTCTCGGCAAACCGTTGTTCTGGTGTGATGTGCGCGATTGTCTACTGCCGTCCGCGGCCGTTCAAACGTCCGGACAACCGGACGAACGCCGGCTTCCCCGCAAGGGGCGACTCCTCCTGGCGGAAGACAATGCCATGAATCAGGAAATCGCCAGAGAATTTTTGACCGAAGCGGGGTACACGGTGGAAGTGGCCTGCAATGGTCAGGAGGCAGTGCAAATGCTCACGGGCTCGGCCCCCGGTTATTATGATGTCATTCTGATGGATGTGCAGATGCCGGTTTTGGACGGCTACGGGGCAACCAAACGTATCCGGGCCCTGAAAGACGCCAAACTCGCCTCCATTCCCATTGTGGCCCTGACCGCCAATTCTTTTGAAGAAGACAAGCAGGAAGCCCTGATGCACGGAATGAACGAACACATTACAAAGCCTCTTGATTTTAAGATTCTCTTTTCAACCTTAGATAGAATTTTCGCTATGGCCGAGTAAGCGCGGAGTTCAACCGCAGCGTCTAATTGCCGGGAGCCGGCTCGACCTTCTCCGGCCTGATTTACAGCTCTGTCATTTTGAAAGGCTCTGTTGTGGAACCGTGTTGATGGCGCTCGCGCGATGTGTGCCTTTGCCCCGGCACGGGCGGCAACATCCGTTGCCGCAAAGGCA
>CAJTSU010000082.1:15050-15286 GCA_910579055.1 uncultured Mailhella sp.
TATCCACGGCCGGCTCGCTCGCGCCTTCGGCGGTCAGGGAAAAGTGGACTTGACAAAACGGCGCAGGCGCTGGAGTCTTTTCCCTCCCCCTTTCAGGCAGGAGGCGTGCGGATTGAAACAACTGTTTTCGAGCACCCTGCGGCCAGAGCATGCTGATGCGGGAGGGGCTGACAAACAGGCCGATACGCAGTATCTTTATAGAGCGTTTTTTGATTGAAAGTATCTACCAGTCAGTA
>CAJTSU010000083.1:0-472 GCA_910579055.1 uncultured Mailhella sp.
CTCGCTAACGCTCGCGCCTCCGGCGGTTAAAGGAGCATATTTCTCTTTATCAACCATTAACTTGAACAGAGCCTTACGCTTTGCCGGAACAGCCCAGCACATGCTTGATCTTGTGCTGAACCATAAGCTTCACAGCCTCCCGTGCGGGCTTGAGGTAGCCGCGCGGGTCGAAGTCTTCGGGGTGTTCGGCGAGGTGGCGGCGGATATTGGCCGTCATGGCGAGCCGGATGTCCGAGTCGATGTTGATTTTGCACACGCCGGACATGGCGGCCTTGCGCAGCATGTCTTCCGGCACGCCCTTCGCGCCGCCCAGCTTGCCGCCGTATTTGTTGGCCATTTCCACAAATTCCTGCGGCACGCTGGAGGCTCCGTGCAGCACCAGAGGATAACCCGGCAGAAGGGCGGTGATTTTTTCCAGACGCTCAAAGTCAAGGCTGGCATCACCCTTGAACTTGTAAGCGCCGTGGCTGGT
>CAJTSU010000083.1:498-5411 GCA_910579055.1 uncultured Mailhella sp.
GCCGCTGCGTTGCACAAATTCCACAGCCTCATCCGGGTCGGTGTACACGCTGTGTTCGGAGGAAACGTGTTCTTCCACTCCGGCCAGTTTGCCCAGCTCGGCTTCCACCCACACGCCGCGCTCATGGGCGTAATCCACAACCCGTTTGGTAACGGCGATGTTTTCCTCAAAGGGCAGATGTGAGCCGTCAATCATCACGGAAGTGAAGCCGCCGTCAATGCAGGCCTTGCAGATGTCGAAATCCGCGCCGTGATCCAGATGAACCACCACGGGAAGGTCGTTTTCCATGAGCGCGGCTTCCACCAGCTTCATGATGTAGGGCTGTCCGGCATATTTGCGGGCCCCGGCGGAAACCTGGAGGATAAGCGGTGCCTGTTCCTCACTGCCTGCCTGCATAATGCCCTGGATGATTTCCATATTGTTCACATTGAACGCGCCGATGGCGTAGCCTTCTTTATAGGCACGCTCAAACATGGCTTTGGGTGTGGTAAGGGGCATGAATACCTCCTGATTTTCCGGCCTGGTTTAGAGTGACCAAAATGTGGCCGCATGAAGCCGGAGCCTGACGCCGCGGATAAATTGCGGCGATACGGGACAGGGGGCTTCGCGGCGTCTTCAGCCTTTGGCGTGAAACGCCTTGCGGATGAAAAGAGCGGAGATGAGTCTCGCTCCGTCCGACTCCGGAGAACATGTTCATTTTGAAAATGCTCTGGCGGGTCAGCCTGTTCAGCATATCCCGCCTTGCATGTTTTGGCAACGCGGGGAAAGGGGAGGCGTCAGTCGTTCAGTTCCGCCAGCAGGGCCAGCGCGTTTTCGTCGTTGAAATCCGGCTTCAGGGGGGAGAGCGTCATATAGCCTTCATGCAGCCAGCGTTTATCCGGCCCTGCCTGGGGCGAATGGAACAGGCGCTCCTTGTCCGTCATCCACCAGTAGGGGCGTCCGTCGGGCGTCATCCGGCGCTCGAAGCGGGAAAGCGTCCAGCGTGTGCCGTGCGGGCAGACCTTGAGGCCCTTTATTTCATTCGCCGGGCAGGCGGGAAAATTCAGATTGTAGACCACATTGTGCGGCAGCGCTGTCCAGTCCATACGCTCGATCAACGCTACGGCCATACTGGCCTGTTCCCGGCTGTCGCTCGTGAAGTCGGCGTTGGATACGGCGACGGAGGGAATGCCCGCCAGCGCGCCCTGCATGGCCGCGCCCACTGTGCCGGAAAAAAGCACGTCCATGCCGGAGTTCGGCCCCCGGTTGATGCCTGAAAGAACCAGATCCGGCTGCGCGTCTTCCGGGAAGATGCCGAACAGTCCGAGCATGGCGCAGTCTGCCGGGGTACCGAACACTGCGTGGCCGGTAAAGCCGTCCTCGTTCAGCAGGCGAGCCTGAAGCGGGCCGCGTGCGGACAGCGCGCTGCTTACGCCGGACTGCTCCATGGCCGGGGCCACGACTGTGACCGCGTGCCCTGCGTCGACAAGGGCGCGGTACAGGGAGCGCAAACCCGGCGCGTAAATGCCGTCGTCATTGCTGAGAAGAATATTCATGGGACCTCCAAAGGCCTGCGCTGCGTATGAGGAAAAGGCGCGCGCCGGACGTTGACAAAAAAAACGATGCGGGCGAGGCTGTTCAATTCCTGTTAAAGCATACGGCATACTAGGTAATATATGAATCAAAGACAATGCATTTGCGACCTCGCGGCAAACGGCGAGGCGGATTCGGTTTTTTTGCTCGGCAGCGCATCCCTTCTGCAATCGCGCAACGGCCCCTACTGGCGGCTGGAGCTGCGCGACGCCGGGGGAACAATGGAAGCCAAGATCTGGAGCCCGCTCAGCGCTTCCTTTCACGAGCTCGCCGCCGGCCGGCTTGTCCGGGTTCGGGGCAGAGTGGGGCTTTTTCGCGATCAGCTTCAGCTCACCGTGGATGAACTGCGCGTGCTGACGGAAGAGGAAGCCGCACAGCTTGATCTTTCCGAATTCATGCCCGCCTCCTCGCGCTCCGTATCAGATATGCGGGAAGAACTGGACGCCATGATCGAGAGGGAGTTCACCCATGCGCCGTGGAAGGCGTTCATCCGTTCCGTTTTGGGGGACGAGCGCGTTTGCCGCAGTCTGCTTTTTGCTCCCGCGGCAAAGAGTGTGCATCACGCGTATGTGGGCGGCCTGCTGGAACACCTGTTGTCTGTGGCCGGACTGTGTCTGCGCATGGCGGATCATTATCCCGAGCTGGATCGGCAATTGCTGTGCGCCGCGGCGCTGCTGCACGACATCGGCAAGCTGGAGGAAATGAGCGGCGGGCTGGTCAACGACTATACCGACGCGGGACGTTTTCTCGGGCATATCACCCAGGGGCTGCTCATGATGGAGCCCCATCTTGCGGCGTCCGGCCTGGAACCGGATCTGGCCCTGCATTTCCGCCACCTGATTGTCAGCCACCACGGCGAACTGGAATACGGGTCGCCCCGCCAGCCCGCCACGGCGGAAGCCTTTGCCCTGCATTACGCGGATAATATGGACGCCAGAATCGCCCAGTGTCGCGGCCTTTTTCCTCCGCGGCACAGTTCTTCCTCGGGGCGGTGCTCCGGGCAGGAAAGCCCGGCCGGGCTGGAATGGAGCCCCTGGCAGAATGTTTTGGGGCGCGCTCTGTGCCGGGTGCCGGGCACTCCCGCCGAAACGCCGGCCTGCGCGCCGCTTGCCCCGTTGGCTGATACGCCTGTTTCTGACGCAGCCTTTGCCCCCGACAGGGGGCTGGAGGAACGCGCCGCTGAAGAAACGCCTTCGTCCCTGCCGCCCTGGAGTGAAGTGGACATGCCGGGCACAGAGGAACGTGCCCGCATGGCGGCGAGTGAACCGGAAATTCGGCCCGAAATTGAGAAGGACACGCCCGTGACAGGGGAAGCCGCGCCTGAAAGGGCAGAGGGTGAGAGCGGGGAAGGCGAGAAAGCCGCACGCAAAAAAACGCGCGGACGGCGCAAGACGCCGGACGTTCATGGAGAACGCGATGCGCCGGATATGGCTACCGGCGCACCTTCAGTTCCGCCCCTTGCCGCGGAGGACACGGACGGCAAGGCGGAAAGCAGGCCCGACAAGACGCGGGAAAAGGATCTGACCCAATGTTCCTTACTCTAGAGGGAGTGGAAGGCTCGGGCAAAAGTACGCTGGCGGCGAATCTGGCCGCGCGTTTGGAACGCGCCGGGCACGCCGTCCTGCGTACCCGCGAACCCGGAGGCTGCTCACTGGGGCGTGATATCCGCGCGCTGCTGCTGGATTGCGGCCGGACTGCGGTTCCGCGCGCGGAGCTGTATCTTTTTCTTGCCGACCGCGCACAGCATGTGGAGGAAGTGATCCGTCCCGCTCTGGCGCGGGGCGAATGGGTGCTCTGTGACCGCTACGCCGATTCCACCATCGCCTATCAGGGGGGCGGGCGAGGCATGGACGCGGCATGGCTGCAACGCCTCAATGACGATGCTGTGGGCGGCCTGTGGCCGGATATTACCTTTCTGCTCGATTTGCCGGAAGAAACAGGGCTGGAACGGGCCGTGCGCCGCAATGCGGAAAGCGGCCTGAGCGAGAAGGAAGGCCGTTTCGAGGCTGAATCTCTGGCGTTTCACCGTCGGGTGCGGGAGGCGTTTCTGAGGCGGGCGCGGGCCTTTCCCGCGCGCTTTGTGACGCTGGACGCCACCCGGACGCCGGAGGAACTGACGGATGCCGCCTGGGCGGAGCTGGCGCGGCACCGGCCGGAACCGGAAAAGGGGAATCATTGAACATTTTGGCTCTGTTTCCGGAATAGTGGCGATTTGCAGCTGCAACGACGGCCCGCGCCCGGTGATCTTCAGGCTGGAGGCCACGGACGAGGAATCTGTCATCGGTTACACGCCTGTCCGGTAAGGGACGGGCGTACCGTCATTTTTCTTTCTGCCTGCATGGAGGAGGAAACGCGGGTACAGAGACAACACGTTTGCTTTCTCCGTTGCCTCCGTTTGTCAGTTGGGGCAAACGGCAGATATCCAGCGCCTCCAGCGTCCGCATTTGCCGGACAGCCAGATCCCGCAGGAGAACCAATCTTTCCGATTGGGGTTTGCCCTGTTCAATCAAGATTGCGTTGTAACTCTCCATATTGGCAAGCACCAGAAGCTGTTGAATTGTCGCCTCATCCCGCATATTGCCTTTTTGACCTGGGTGCGCATCCCGCCATTGCCTGGCAGTCTGACCAAACAGAGCCACATTCAGCAGGTCGGCTTCATTTGCGTAGGTAAAAGCGATCTGTTCCGGGGTCAATGCGGGGGGAATCAAATTTTGCTTGATGGCATCGGTGTGAATGCGATAATTGAGTTTTGCCACCTCACGATTCAGATTCCAGCTCAGGGACAGGCGGCTGTTTTCATCTGATTTAAGCCGCCGGTAGTCCTTCATGATATAAAGCTGAAATTCAGGAGAAATCCAAGTGGCGAAGGACATGGCAATGTCCGTATGGGCATAGGTTCCACCATAACGGCCTGCCTTGACCACGATGCCGACGGCGTCCACTCCGGCAATCCATTTGCTGGGCGACATGGTAAAGGCGTGTGTACCGGCCTGACTTCTAAAGGCGTCGAATTCGACGGGTTTGAAATTGGGATTATGCAGACTTTCCCATAACCCCAGGAATTCGAGGGTGTCACGGCCGCGCATCCAGTTCCGGATGACATCATTTGGATCGTCGCTCTTATAGCGGGCGATGTCTGTTAGCGAGATGAACTCATTTTCAAAATCCGTTGTGTAGATTCCTATTTCAATTCCCTTTGCATGGATGGTCTCCTTGGCGGTTTGTGGGGCTCTGTCATAGAACCGTGTTGATGATGTTGCGCGAGACGTGTATTTTTACTACGGCACGGGCGGCAACATCCGTTGCCGCAAAGACAGCCCGTGTTCCACACGGGCCAAAGG
>CAJTSU010000083.1:5513-15189 GCA_910579055.1 uncultured Mailhella sp.
GGGGGGGGGCGTCGCTCCATAGCTCGCTACGCTCGCGCCTCCGGCGGTCAAGGATACTTTCAACACTATTCTGGAACAGAGCCTTTAAATTTTATCCAAGTCATCAAAATTTGTGACTATATACACAACTTAAATCTTCTCCAATTCGCCAAACAAATCAGACAGCTTCAAACCCATAGCGTTACACAATAGCAACAAAATATATACCGAAGGCTTCCGTTCACCCCGCAACACCTCCCGAATATACACTGGAGTTATTCCAGTTGCCTTGCTCAATTGCCGCTTAGAAATATTCAATTCAACTCGATGTTTCTCTAAACGCGCTGAAATATTTTGATAAAGTTCTAGTTCACTTCTCATTTCTCCAAAGTATCAAATTTTCTATTGACAAGTTAGGGTTACAAATATAACTAGGGTTACAGAAGTAACCTTAGAGATCTTGAACTATAAAGGAGTACATCATGGCACGTTACATGGTTTCTTGCGAAAAAAGAAAAAAATCAACTTCATCCATAGGAAAATGGAATGAAATGATTACAGCATCTTCTGTAAGCGAAGCTCGTTCTATTGCCAGAGAGAAAGCAAAATTAAAATTTCCTGATTATATCATTGCAATAGGAACTGCAAAAAAAGTTGCATAACATTGCCAACGACTGTTTGTATGATTATGTGGAGAGTAAGAAATATGTCAGCTTACTGTGCTTATTGCGGGAAAAAATTCTGTGATGCGAAGGCCCTTCTGAATCCAGCAGAACGTTGCATTTGTTCTCCTTTTGGTTTTGCGAAAGGGCCTCATAAGCTGTATGAAGGCGAAGAAAAACTGGTATATACCTGTAAGTTCTGTGGTAACACATTCCCTTCCCTACTTCAGATGCTTTCACCTGCACTGCGCTGTATAAATTCTCCAAACGGCTTTGCCAAAGGTCCTCATAGTCCTTCGCTATAATAGAAAATAGGAGAGGTTATCATGCTTACAACTACTGAAATAATTTTTGATGCTAACTGTCTTGCTGCACTTCTGGATGAATTCAATAAATGGTATGGCAAGGAATGTTTCTACATATATGAATCAATTCATCATAAAAAACTGAAAAGTGCATACAACAACTATGTTCCGCAGAATGAACCCATTATTGGACTAATGGACAATACGATGTTTGGTTCTGCATCAGAAGGTTGTGCAATTTGCAAAAAAGGTATTTTCTGGAAAGAAGGTAAAACTGTAGCTCACATTCTTTGGAGTGAACTTCCGACTCATCGTCCTTGCTGGCATAAAACTAATAAAGATAGAATAATGTTTGCAGCTTATCCAACAACTCTACTTATAAATGAAGGAAAAGCTGAAAAGGCACTTCTTCTTTTTACAACTCTTTATGAGTATGCGGTAAAACTGTGCTCGGAAGAATACACTTCCGTTGACAGAGAAACTCTTATCCAGTCTTTTCAAGAGTATGCCGGTTATGGTCATTTAGCCCTTGAAGAGAGTCAACTACCATCCGCTTCAAATCAGGTGACATCGGTTACACCATCTGATGATACAGCCCAGCGGTTCATTAGAATCCTGGCTAAGTTGGATGGCTATGCAATCATATTAGTAGTATTACTGCGTAAGAATATTCCAGCAAAAGCTCTAGATTTACTTAAAAAAATCCCTTCCTTTAGCCCTTTCGCTTGGGTAGGAGGCCTTTTAATTGGACAAGCTGTAAATTGGCTCAATGTCCAAATTAACGAAGTTGGCGAACCCTACATGATGGAGCACCTCGTTGCACAGTGGAAGATCAATGGTGTTGAGCATTCAAAGCTTGTGTCGCAGCTAGAAAAAATACCAGAAGAGCTTTTCAATGCCGAAGTAAAGGAAGAGGCTCTTCAGCTTCTAGATAAATACTTCATTAATGTTGTTCAAAATGAAAAAGAATGAGATCGCGAGGAGGTTAGGTTGTAGCCGTTTTACAATATACAAGTGTTTTGCCGCTTGATTTTCCTGATCAAATAGATGAGCATTCTTCCCGTTACCTCTCAGGCACTTTGCGCTTCCTTTCTTCGAGCAAGAAGAAAACGCAAAGTGCCGGTTTTTATATTTTCACTTTGACGGAAATTTGGCTGTGCGCTACATGCAGCACGTGGAGGAATAACGTCATGTATGCAACATCGCTCAGATTACCTGACGACATCGGCAAAAGACTGGATACTCTGGCAAAGAAAACGGGAAGAACAAAATCCTATTATATCCTTGAAGCCATCAAGGAACATCTTGATGATCTGGAGGACATTTATCTGGCCGAGCAAGTCATCCAACGGATCAGGAGAGGAGAAGAAAAGGTCTACACATCGGAAGAAGTGGAGAAAATGCTTGAAATGGAAAATTGAGTATACAGCAACGGCACAAAAAGGCTTACTGTCCCTTGACAGGGGAGCAGCGAAAAGAATCAGGAAATATCTTGATGAACGCATAGCAACGGCAGAAAATCCTCGCAGATTCGGAAAAGGCTTATCGAGTAATCTTGCTGGCTTGTGGAGATACAGAATCGGGGATTATCGCGTAATTGTTGACATTCAGGACGACAAGATTGTCGTTCTGGTTCTTGCCATCGGACATAGAAACTCAATCTGCGGCGGACATTAAATCAAACCCTGTCCCCGGATGTTGAAATCAAAACGCCTCACCCCGTCCGCTCGAAGCGCTTGGCGCAGCCCGCACAGCCTGCGGGCGGGCAATCAGTGAGGATGCGGGCGCGGTAGCTCGCAAAGCCTGGATCGTGCCAGATCTCCAGCGCGTCCCGCTCGCGCGCGTTGCCGAAGACCTGATGCTTCGGCCCGCTCCCCCCGTTGGGCACATTGAGGTAGACGCAGGGCGAGACGTCGCCGTCGGCGTCGATATACACGGTGCGCTGGGTATTTTCCCGGCACTGGGGAGCGGGCGCGATGCCCGGCAGGGCAAAGTGAAGATTCCTGCCGCGCGCGGCGGCTCTGCGGCGCGCGTCTTCCAGCACGGCGCGGGCGGCTTCGATTTTTGCGGCGGCTTCCGGCGTGAAGGGCGGGGCAAAGGCCAGAGCTTCCATGCCTGGCGCGGGAATATAATCCATCGTGCTGATGACGGCGGCGTGCACATCCAGTTCATCCATGAGGCGGGGCAGGTTGCGCGCGGCGTCCACGCCGTCCGCCAGCATGAGATAGGCCAGGTGGATTTCCAGATGCACGCCGTTTTTTGCCTTGCGCACGCGTTGAAGCGTGCGGATGGCTTCCAGCACCTGGTTGAAATCCACGCCCGCGCGCGGTGCGTTGGAAACTTCATCCGTGCCGACCAGAGAAAAGGCGATGACGTCGATGCCGCTGTTCACCAGATTTTCGGCGATATCTTCGTCCATGCGCAGGCCGCAGGTGGTGGTGGAGACGGCGCAGCCCGCCCGCCGGGCAAAGGCCGCAAAATCGAAGAAGCGCGGGTTCAACAGCGGTTCGCCCCAGCCCTGAAGATGCGCCCTCCGGCTTTGCCGCAGCAGGGGCCAGAGCCGGGCAAAGGTTTCCGCCCGCATGTGCCGGGATTTCCAGCCGTCCCTGTCCGTGGTGTGCGGGCAGTAGAGGCAGCGCCCCGGACAGGCCGAGCTGACTTCAATCTGCGCACAGTCCAGCTCCCTGGGCGCGCCGATCAGGCTTTCCTTCAGCTCTTTCCAGAAACCGACGCGGCAGGCGGGGCTGCGCAGAGGATCGGCATGTTCAGTCATTGAACCTTTCCTTAAGGTTTGAAAATCAGGCTCCGAGCAGCCGGGCCAGCAGGCCGCGCCGGGCAGTCCGGGCAGGAGTTATGCTCCAGGTGCGCTCATAATAGGGCAGACCTCGCCGCGCCCGCCATTTTTTTTTGAAGAATTCAATGCCCGGCCCGATGCCCAGCCCCAGATTCATGACCGTGTGCCCGCGCCGCGCGCCCTCGTCCATGAGCGCGGCCAGCAGGGCGTCCGCGCAGCCGGGCGGGGCGTCCGGGCGGCGGAAGGCAAACATATAAAAGGCCGCGCCCAGCGCGGTGAAGTCGCCCACGGCACAGGCGGCAAGGGAGCCGTCGGCCCGGTTCCGCGCGGTGAACAGTCGTGTTTCCGGGCAGGCGGCCAGATAGTCTCCGATACGGCTGTAAATGAAGCTGGTGCCTTCTTCCAGCTTTCGCATACGGCAATAGGAAGCGGCCAGGGAAGCGGCCTCCGGCCCCCATGGTTCCTCCCGGATATCCGCCTCACGCGCGGCACGGCGCAGCATGTTGCGCACCTTGTCCGAAGGAGGGGTGCAGGGCAGGGGGAGCGTCCAGTACCAGTCTTTCGCCCTGGGGGAATATTCTCCTTGCGGCGCGGCCTGTAACCCGGAGGGCAGCGGGAGAATATGCGCCGGCAGGGGCGAGAGCAGCGTCAGTTCGCGGGTTTGCGCCGGAAGTTCGGCAAGGGCGGCTTCCAGCCCGGCGTGAAACTCGTCCGCGCCGCCCGGGAAGCCGCCGTCCGGCATGGCCGGAGCCTCCGGGCCGTTCAGATACAGTTCGGGGATAAAGGGCGGGTAAGCCACAAGCACGGCGCGTTCTTCGGCGAGGTAGAAGACAAAGGATTCCCTGCCGGCACAGGGCTGGGCTTCTGAACCGCCCGCGGCCTGCACGTAGCAGGGCAGCTGCTCGGGCACGGAGGCTCCCGCCGCGAGCAGGTCAAGGCGGCGGGAGGAAGGAGAGCGGGGAGGCGGATTCATGATCCGCTCCTTCCGGTGCCGCTCTTCTTTTCCTCTTCCTGCGCCACTCGTTGGGGCGGGCGCGTTTCCACGCCCGGCGCGGGCCAGAGGTCGGCGTCGGGTTTCTTCCACAGGGCGCGCAGGCGGTGCGTCCAGGCGGGCAGAACCTTGCGCACGGCAAAGCCGTCTTCTTTCAGCATCCAGCGCAGGTTGAGCATATGGGCCGACCCTACGAACACGGCCACGTTTCCGCGTTCCAGCCAGGGCCGCATGCGTTCGCGGAAGCGCTGATCCCGGCTGTCAATAATCTGTTCCGTGCGGGAGGGAAACTCCGTGCTGGTGCCCATCATGCCTTCCAGATCTCCCCGCAGATAGGCGGATTCGTTGCGGCGGCGGTAGGCGTCCCAATTGCCGCAATCGCGTAGAAAGCGCACAATGCGGGGCATGGGGGCGGACTCAAGGGCGATCATCTGCTCCGGAATGGTTTCCATGCCGAAGACCACCTTGTTCATGGAATGGGCCAGCTCCCACGCTTCAAGATCCACGGAATTTTCCCAGCCGCGCCGCTCAAGAAACGCCGTCCACAATGAGAAAAAGGCGTACCAGGGTTTGGTTTCTTCCAGAAACCAGAACAGTTTGTCTTCCGGCAGGCGGTGACTTTTTTTGCCGTAATCCCGCCATTCCGGGGCACAAAGGCGCTTTTTCAGACGGGCAATGTCGTCCGGCGTCAGAAAGTCGATGACCCGCTTGCCCGGCGGCGGAGGAATTTCGCCGTAGTCGTCCGTTTCCAGCAGGCTGTCCACATCCAGCGGGCCTTCAAAAATGACCGTATCCACCTGTTCAAAAAGCCGGGTCAGAGAGCGGGTGAAGGAACAGCGGCAAAAGTGGGCTGACCCCGCAATCCAGGATGTCTTGCCGTTTTTCTCCAGCTCCCAGAGCATGGCAAAGGGGCGCTGCTCCGGCTGGTGGAGCATGAATTCCCATTTGGAGATCGTGCCGGGCGCAAGCATGGCGCGCATCAGCTCGTCCGCAACGCCGTCCGTTTTGCGGGAAGGCTTGCGCGAGCGTTCAGGAAAACAGCCGGGGGCGGGCGAACCCTTGCGCGCGAAGTGCCATTCCCCCATAACATAGGGCAGGGCGGGCGCTCCGCCCCATTTGCGTTTAAAGCGGGTGATGCCTTCATTGACGCCCAGGCCGAGCTGTATTTCTTCCCTGCCTTCGGCCCGCGCCGCTTCCAGCATGACCTTGAACAGCAGATCTGTGGCGTGGGGCGCGTAGTGACTGCGTGAGTGCGCGCCGATAATATAGCTGACAAAGCGCTTTGGGGCGAAGTCCAGCAGCAGGGAGGCCGCGATGTTGCCCTCGGCGTCCACAGCGTCGAACAGGCGCAAATCCGCGCCGGGCTGTCCCCCGGCGGCTTTCAGCACTGTTTCGGTACGGGCGTAGAGTTCGCGCACATTGGGCTTGAGCGCCGTACGGCCCGTGAATTCCGCCCACAGCCTGCGATGCCCCGGCGTGAAGTCGTGCCCGACAACGACCCGGAGCGGCGCGGTTTCAAGGATATTGCGCAGGCGCTTGGGCACGGGGGCCGCGGTGGGGAGGGTGTAGAAGACATCCTCTTCCAGCGCAAGAGCGTTTTGCCGCATGGGAGCGGGCAGAACCGGGGCCATGGCGAAACAGTGTTCCGCGCCGCAGGCTTCCAGCGCCTTGTCCAGCGCGGCGGAAAAGTCCCGCGCGTTGGCGTCGAGGTCGTCGCCCGGGGCGAGGCCCAGACGATACCCCACGGCCATGAGCCAGTCCGCGTGTTGGGAACCGGGAAGGTCCTTCCCGCGGAGGAAAAGAAAATCGTCAATGAAAAAGGCCTCGCCGCCGGACATGGCCCGCATGAAGGCGGGGGAGTGTTCGGGGATGGCGGCGAGCGAGAGGGCGCGCGCGAAATCGGGGGAAAGGGTGTCGGGCATGGGCGGCGCTCCGGGGGCGAGGGTTATACCGGAGTCAGGGTAACATCGGCGGACGCGCACCGCAAGACGCCGGGATTCGGGGCGCAGGGTTGATCTGAAAGCCGGAACCTTGACCGCACGAAGGCGCAAGCGAGCCAGCCGTGGACACATGCTGCCGTTGGCCCGTGTGGAACACGGGCTGGCTTTGCGGCAACGCATGTTGCCGCCCGTGCCGAAGCAAAGAGACACGTCTTGCGCAACGCTACCAACACGGTTCCATGACAGAGTCAAAAAAAATTTAAATTTTCCCCAAAAATGCTTGCCAAGCGGTATTATTTTTTGTACAAACCGAGTCGTTCAAGGGCATTAGTGCTGCACGTCACTGTGCTGCACGTCACTGTGCTGCACACCGAGTAAAATTTTTACTAAGGATGTGCATCATGAAAAAGTTCCTTACCCTCCTTCTCGCCGCCGGCATGATTGTTTCCGCCGCCAACGGCGCTTCCGCCGTGGAAATGAAAGTTTCCGGCTCCTGGCTGACCTCCTTCACCTTCGCTGATGGCCTGTTTGGTAAATCCCCTCTCGCCGAGGACGCGGATGACGGTTCCTTCCGCGCCAACCAGCAGATTAACCTCCAGATGGATCTGGTCATGAGCGAATCGCTCTCCGGCACCTTGTTGCTCCGCGCCGCGGAAGGGCAGGACGGAGCAGCCAACTACCAGTGGGGTACCTCGGGCACCGGCGGCCAGGGCAACGCCGTGACCGCCCGCAGGGCGTATCTGGACTGGATGATTCCCACCACGGATGTGCTGGTACGTATGGGCCGTCAGGGTGTGGCTCTGCCATCCTATACCTTTGGCTCTCCTGTGTTTGACAATACGATTGACGGCGTGATGGTGAGCGCTCCCATCAATGACACCGTGGCCGTCAATGCGGGCTGGCTGCGGCCTTCCGCTAAGCCTAACGTCTGGGGTAAGGATCATTATGCCCACAGCAGCATCGATCTCGCCTATCTGGGCGTGGATGTGGCAGGAGACGGCTTCAAGGTTACTCCGTGGGGCGTGGTGGGATTGTCCGGCAACGATAATAAACTTGGAGACGATGCGGATATGTGGGGCTTTGGCGCGCCTGAGGATTCCCGCACCACCGTCTACTGGGTCGGCCTGGGCGGCGAACTGACCATGTTCGATCCCTTCAAGTTTACCGCTGACTTCATCTACAGCGGTAATGACGCCGACGGCGAGGCCGACCGCAAGGGCTGGTACGCCGCCCTTGGCGCGGAAATGAAAGCTGGCTTCGCCACCCCCTTTGTGCGCGGCTGGTACGCTTCCGGCGACGACGCCGATTCCAAGGGCAGCAAGCGTATGCTTTCCATCAAGGAGGGCGGCACCTTTGACGCATCCGCCATTTATTTTGATGCGTATGCCCTGTTGGGTGCCACCATTGACAAATGCAGCCCCGCCGGTACCTGGGGCGTGCAGGCCGGGCTTAAGGGCGTTTCCTTTGTGGAAGACCTCACGCATCGTCTGTCCCTGACCTACTTCCAGGGCACCAATAACACAGAGCGTGCTACTGCGGATCCCGTAGGCTACATGACCACCAGTGATTCCGCTTGGGAAATCGACTTCCTCAGCAGCTACAAGCTGTACCAGAACCTCACCGCCAATCTGCTGTTGGCCTATCTGATCACGGACTTCGACGAGAATATCCGTGCCACGAAGTATGACAATGGCTTCCGCGGTACCCTGAACTTCACCTACGCGTTCTAGGCATAGCCGCATATTCGGGCGGCGCGGCCGCCCGAATGGCAAGTGACCCAAAAGAGAGGGGAAAGGTTTCGGCCTTTCCCCTCTCTTTTGGGTCACTTGCCATATTGCCGCGCGCGAGCGTTTCATCATAAATTCCTTTGTGGTTTGAGACCTCCCCCTTCAGGGGGAAACGAGTAGTTGACAAGACGGCGAAGCCAGGGAGGGGCAATCCGCGCGACCCCTATCCGTCAGTTGCGGTCAGTCGGCGGATGCGGCGGCTGTGGATTGAAACATTACTTGCCGCGCAACAGGGCAAAAGCTATAGTGCCCGTGTCCGCCCTTGCGGCCCGGAGGTGAGCATGAGCCCTTGTTTTTTCTGTGTTGTTCCGCGCGCCCTGCGCCTTGCCGTTCTGCCGGTGCTGCTCCTTGTCTGCTCCGCGTGTTCGTCCCTGGCGCGGGTATATATGGTGGACGTTGACTCCATTGCCGCGCGGGGCTTGAGCTTTGCCGCAACCCCGGCTTACGTGTTCCGGCCCAAGGAACCGGACATGGCCGGAGTGGGAGCGGAGGACCTGCGTTTTCGCGAGGCGGCGGATCTGGTCGCCTCCTGCCTGAATTCGCGCGGAATGCACGAGGTGAAGGATATGCGCAAGGCGGATGTTGTCGTGTATCTGGCGTACGGGGTGGATGATGAACGGCGGGAAACGCGCGTGGTGGAAAGCCCGGAGATTGATCCGTTCCTGTATCACGGCCCGCTGGTCTTCCGCGATCCTTTCCTTGACGACAGGGTACGCTGGCGGCGTGAGGTGACCACCGTCACCACATGGCGTTGCTGGCTGGATGTTTCGGCGTACCGGCTGGACGGCAAGGGCAAGCCCGGTGAACAGTTATGGTCGACGCGGGCGCAGAGCCGTGGCCGCTCCCATGACCTGCGCGCCGTACTGCCCTGGCTGGTGGAGGCCATGCGCGGAGATTTCGCGGCGGATACGCACGGCGTGGCGTCCTACGAGGTGCGCGTGGACGAAGGCGGCCCCGCGGAAGTTATTCGGCGTCAGGGCGGGCGTCAGGGCGATTGATGAGGAGGATCCGGGGCAATCGTTCCCCCCGGCGGGGTTGGGGCGGAGCCCCCAGCATGGAGCCTCTTCAGGCGTTTCTCCGGTTAAACCAGGCCCAGGCCGTGCGCATGATTTCATCCATGCCGGAATGGAGAGGCGTCCAGCCCAGCACGGCGCGCGCCCGCGCGGGGTCGGCCACCAGTTCGGCAGGGTCGCCCGCGCGGCGGGGAGCCATGCGGAA
>CAJTSU010000084.1 GCA_910579055.1 uncultured Mailhella sp.
ATCCACGCGTTACTCACCCGTGCGCCACTCTACTCATTCCCGAAGGAACTTTCTCGTTCGACTTGCATGTGTTAAGCACGCCGCCAGCGTTCAATCTGAGCCAGAATCAAACTCTCCAGTTGAAAAGTTTCTTCCGAACTCAAGCCCTAAAGCCTGAATTGATCGAACTCAAAGCTCGTTTTCCCAACTCGCTCTTCACTTGTCAAAGAACCATCCCCTGCCCCGCCCCGCTCCGCGCGGCGCTGTTCAGCAGCGGCGAGAAGCGTTTATGCACTCATCAACCCACTCTGTCAAACACTTTTTTCAACTTTTTTTCCATTTTTTCCTCTTTATTTTTTTTCTTCATTTTTATCACACGGTTATAACAGCAACTTTTTTTATGCCCCCCCTGCTTGGTTCATTCGGCCAGGGGGGGCAGGGTTAGTCTCAACACTATTCTGGAACAGAGCGGTGCTCTATCCAGCCACTTCGCGGAATCGTTTCTGCAGGGCCAGCATCTTGTCGCGCTTGTCGGCAAAGTCCGCGGCGCGGGCCTTTTCCTGCTCCACAAACTCCGGTTTGGCGCGGGTGATGAAATTTTCGTTGGAAAGCTTGCTGTTCAACGCGGCGAGTTCCTTGTCCACCTTGCCCAGTTCCTTGTCCAGACGGGCAAGCTCGGCTTGAAAATCCACTGCTCCGGACAGATGCACAATGACTTCGCAGCCGCGCACCACGTTGCTGGCCGAAGCTTTGGGCGCGTGTTCGTCAGCGCTGATAATCAGATTCTCCAGGCGGGCCAGGCTCATAAACCAGGCGCGGCCGTGCTCCAGCAGCTCTTTCTGCTTTGTGTCCACGGGCCGCAGCAACACGGTGAGCTTGTACGATGGGTTGATGTTCAGTTCGGCGCGGATGGTGCGAATGGCGCTGATGGTTTCCTGAATAAAGATCATGTCGTCCGCATCGTCGGGCTTGAGACAGCCGGGCCGCGCTTCGGGAAAGAGCTGGAGGGCGATGTCTTCTCCGGCGTGGCCGGGCAGGGACTGCCACACTTCCGCGGTGACGAAGGGAATGATCGGATGCAGCAGCACCAGCATTTCCCTGAGTACGGTGTACAGGGTAAAACGCGCTTCAGCCTTCGCTTCGGCGGGCGCGCCGTCCTTCATGTCGCCCTTGATCAGTTCAAGATACCAGTCGCAGAATTCGCTCCACAGGAATTTGTACAGGCCCTGAGCCGCGTCATTGAAGCGGTAGCTTTCAATGGCGGCATCGCTTTCGGCCTTGACTTCCTCCAGCCGGTGCAGGATCCAGCGGTTATGCAGCCCCGCGGCGGCGTCAGGATTGACAGACGCGGGCACGGCGTTTTCTTCCAGATTCATGAGCGCGAACCGTGAGGCGTTCCACAGCTTGTTCATGAAGTGGCGGTAGCCCTCGATGCGCGGTTCGGACATGCGGATATCGCGGCCCATGGCGGCCAGCGCAACCAGGGTGAAGCGCAGCGCGTCCGCGCCGTACTTGTTGATCATGTCAAAGGGATCGATGCCGTTGCCGAGGCTCTTGGACATCTTGCGGCCCTGTTCGTCACGCACCAGCGCATGAATGTAGGCGTGGCGGAAGGGAACCTCTCCCATGAAGTGCTGCCCCATCATGATCATGCGGGCCACCCAGAAGAAGAGAATGTCAAAGGCCGTCACCAGGACGGAAGTGGGATAGAAGGTCTTCAGATCCTCGGTTTCGTCCGGCCAGCCCATGGTGGAGAAAGGCCAGAGCGAGGAGGAAAACCATGTGTCAAGCACGTCCGGATCCTGTTCCAGACGGGAACTGCCGCACTTGGGGCAGACCGCGGGGTCGGTTTCGGAAACAATGAGTTCCCCGCAGTCCGCGCAGGTCCAGGCCGGGATGCGATGTCCCCACCATATCTGGCGGCTGATGCACCAGTCGCGGATGTTGTCCAGCCAGTTGTAGTAGGTCTTCATCCATGAATCGGGGAATATCCTGATCAGTTCCGGCACGGCGGCGCGGGCCCGCGGCGCCATTTTGGTTGTGGCAACAAACCATTGCTCGGAAACATAGGGTTCAATAACCGTCTTGCAGCGGTAACAGCAGCCCACGCTGTGTTCGATATCTTCTTCCTTGACCAGATGCCCGTTGGCCCGCAGTTCCTCCACAATGGCCGCGCGGCATTCCTCGCGGCTCATGCCCGCGTATTTCGCGGCTCCGCCTTCATCTTCAAAGTGGCACATGCTGCCGTTGTCGTCGATGACCTGGATAAAGGCGAGCTTGTGCGTGTGGCCGAGATTCCAGTCGTTGGGGTCGTGACACGGCGTCACCTTGAGCGCGCCCGTGCCGAATTCGCGATCCACGTAGCGGTCGGAAATCAGCGGCACAGCCCGGTTCACGATGGGCACGACAACCTGTTTGCCCGTCAGCCCCGCATAGCGTTCATCTTCGGGGTGCACACACACAGCGGAGTCGCCGAGGATGGTTTCCGGCCTGGTGGTGGCAATGGTCACGGAGCCGGAGCCGTCCGCCAGATCATAACGGACGTGCCACAGCCTGCCCTTCGCGGGATCGTGATCCACCTCGTCGTCGGCCAGCGCGGTATGGCAGCGCGGGCACCAGTTGACGATATATTTGCCCTTGTAGATCAGCCCCTCGTTATAGAGCTGTACGAAGACCTTGCGCACCGCTCGAGCCAGGTTGTCGTCCATGGTGAAGCGCTCGCGCGTCCAGTCCACGGAAGAACCCAGCGCCTTAATCTGGTTAATGATGCGGTGGCCGTATTCCTTTTTCCAATCCCAGACTCTTTCGATGAACGCCTCGCGCCCCACATCGTGGCGGTGTTTGCCTTCCCTGGCCAGCGCGCGTTCCACCACATTCTGCGTGGAGATGCCCGCGTGATCCGTGCCGGGAACCCACAGCACCTTTTTGCCCTTCTGGCGGGCGTGGCGGCACAGCACGTCCTGGAGCGTATGATTCAGGGCATGGCCGATGTGCAGCGCGCCCGTGACGTTGGGCGGCGGGATGACAATGGAATAGGGCTCACCCTTTGCGTCCGGGTCGGGCGTGAAGGTATGGTTGTCTTCCCAGTGCTTGCGCCAGTGTTCTTCCACATCGTGCGGTTCGTACGCCTTCGGCAGGGACATGTATGCTCCTTTGGGGCGCTGCCCCAAAACCCCGCTGGGGGATAATTCTCCTCAGACCCCGTGTCAGGGCCGCCTCGCTATTTTTATAAAGGTAAAGAATCCTTCGATGAACAAGGTGATGCGGCCCGTAACAGAGGGTGCAGGGGCACTGTGCCCCTGCCGGTGGGGTGCGGGGAGGCGGAGCCCCCCCGATCTTTGGTTAAAACCCGGCGAGTTGCCAAAGCCGGGCGAATGGGTCAAGCTTTGAGCACGAGGAGGATCCGTGCTGAACATGTTATGGGACGCATCCCATCTGTGGGGATATGTCGCGCTGCATGCGCTGCGTGCGGCGGGAGTCCCTCATCGTGTGCTCAAGGCGTCAGAAATAGCTCAGGAAGGAGTGTCTGGCAAGGCGCTGCTCGTTCCCGGCGGCGGAGCGCGGGCCAAGGCCGCCGCGCTGGGCGCGGCGGGCATGGAGGCTGTGCGCGTATTTGTACGCGGAGGGGGAGCATACCTCGGCATTTGCGGCGGGGCAGGCCTGGCGCTTGCCGGCGGCATCGGCCTGAGCCCGTGGAAACGGGCAGGCATGAGTGACCGGCTCCAGCATCTGGTTTCCGGTCATATTGCCTGTTCGCTTGAAACGGATGCCCTCCTGCCGCCTGCATCCCTGTCCGGAGGCCTGGCGTTATTGCCTGTGTGGTGGCCCGGCAGGTTTGAAGAGCCGGAAGCGGGAAGCCCGGAACACGGCGATGTGCGTGTTCTGGCCCGGTATCGTGCGCCGGGGCCGGATCTGCATGTGGCGGACCTGCCCCTTTCCCTGCTCCCCGAAGAAGTCCTGACGGACTGGAGTGCCGTGTACGGCGTGGCATTCCGCCCCTCTCTGCTGGACGGCAAGCCGTGCATGACGGCGGGGAGATACGGCAGGGGAGAATGGCTGCTCAGTTACAGTCATTTGGAAACGCCGGAATCTCCCGGCGCGGGGCGCTGTTTTGCTCATATACTCGGATTGTGGGGCGTAGCGGATGACGCAACAGCGGAACGCCTGATCCATGTGCCGCGCTGGGAGCCGGATACGCTGGGCGACGATGCGGTATGGCCTGTCTGCTGGGAAGATGCGGCCTTGCTGGAGGCATGGAATGCCCTGCGGGAACTGTTTGGCCTGACGCGGGAACTTGGTTTGTTGTTTGATCGTTCAAGCTGGCTGATGGGCTGGCGCAGTGGAGTGCCGGGCGCGCAGCTGAACAGCCTGCGGGCCGCATTGCGGGTCGCGCTGGCCCTGGAACCGGTTAACGGCAGACTGGCCGTGTGGCGGAGGCTGGCGCCTTCCTTTGCCGCAAGGTTCGGCATTTTTGCCCAGGGCGCAAGAAGCTGGCTCCTGGCCCGCCGTCTGGCGGATACGCTGGCGGATTCTCTGCCGGGCATGCTGCCCAAGGCTCTTCTGGCGGATCAGAAAACCATGCTGTTCGGATCGCCCATGTCCAGCGGCGGCTTGTGTGGAGCATTACAGGATGATCTGGAAGCCCTGCTGTTTCTTTAGAGCGTTTTGCGATTGAAAGTATCTTCCAGCCAGGATCCTATGTTCTGGCGCGCGGGTTTCACGCCTGAAGCCGGAGCTTGCTCCGCTGTCCATGCCTGTACGCCCCGCGGGCTACAGGCACGGCCCTGCGGGCCGTCCTTAGCCGTTAGCGCGCGGCGCTTTACGGATAAGGAGAGCAGAGATGAGCCTCGCTCCGCTCGACTCCGAGAGTATTTCAATGACAAAATGCTCTAGGACTGCCGTCCGGTTCGCATTGAGGCATATCTCATGAGTCTCCCGACGGGAAAAGAGTTAACCGGAACTTTTGCAAAAATATTTTCAGGAAAAGCCTATAGCTTTTCCGCGTCCGGACGTTAAGGGGGATAACAACGGCGGAAAAGACCGCAGGGAAGCGGTTCGCGCGTTTGCGCTTCGCCACAGGACAAGACATCAATTCATGGAGGATAAGTATGTCTCTCGTTATCAATCACAACATGATGGCCGCCAACACCAGCCGTTACCTGAACACCCATTACAAGGCTCTGTCCGACTCCACCCGCAAGCTGTCTTCCGGCCTGCGTGTTGAAACCGCTGCTGACGACGCCGCCGGTCTTGCCATTCGCGAACTCATGCGCGCTGACATCGCCGCCCTGAATCAGGGCGTGCGCAACGCCAATGACGGTATCTCGCTGATTCAGACCGCCGACGGTGCTTTGGGCGTCATCGACGAAAAGCTGGTTCGCATGAAGGAACTGGCTGAACAGGCTGCTACCGGCACCTATGATTCGACCCAGCGTCTGATCATCGACTCCGAATACCAGCAGATGGCCTCGGAAATCACCCGTATCGCCAACGCCACGGACTTCAACGGCATTCACCTGCTGAACGGCAACCTGTCCGGAGCCACGCACGATGGTACCGGCCTCACGTCCACGGGCAAGATGAAGATCCACTTCGGCACTGCCAATGATTCGGCGGAAGACTATTACTACATCCAGATCGGTTCCGCTACCGCTTCCGCTCTGGGCGTGGGTAGTGAAGCCTCTGGCGACGGCAAGAACATCTCTACGCAGGCCAATGCGCAGAAGGCCCTGGTAGCCATCAACAACGCCATCGTGTCCAAGGATAACATCCGTGCTCACCTTGGCGCGCTCCAGAACCGCCTGGAAAACACCATCACCAATCTGGAAGTTCAGGCGGAAAACCTCCAGTCTGCGGAATCGCAGATTTCCGACGTTGACGTCGCTTCGGAAATGACCAAGTTCGTGCGCAACCAGATTCTGACCCAGTCCGCTGTATCCATGCTGGGCCAGGCCAACTCGTTGCCCCAGATGGCCCTGAACCTCATCGGTTAATTCCGGTAAGCGGCGGGCTTGCCCTCGTCTGCGTCAGGAAGTAAAAAGACCCCTGTTCTCCCAAAAGGAGAACAGGGGTCTTGAGATTTTGAGCTGATAAGCAGTCATGATCTATCCGTCGTCTGCGGAATCAGTCGGCGGACGGGGGGCATGCGGATTGAAGCATGCCGGACTGCTCCAAAAAGGAGATTTTGCCGTGACGGACATGCCCCTGCGCATTGCGGGAACGGTTGAAGAATCTATTGTGGACGGGCCGGGCTTGCGCTATGTGCTTTTCATGCAGGGGTGTCCGCATCACTGTCCGGGCTGTCATAACCCGGAGACGCACGATTTTTCCGCCGGGCGTGAGGTCAGCCTGGCATGGGTGCTGGCTGATGTGGAGAAAAATCCCATCACGCGGGGCGTCACATTCAGCGGCGGAGAACCTTTCTGTCAAAGCAGGGCTCTGATCGCTCTGGCAAGGGAACTGCGGGCGCGCGACTATCATCTGACGGCGTTCAGCGGCTATACCTATGAACAGATTTCAGCCGATACGGAAAAGCGAACCCTGCTGGAAGAACTGGATATTCTGGTGGACGGGCCCTTTATGGAAGCTGAAAAGTCCATGATGTTACACTTTCGCGGTTCCCGTAATCAGAGGATCATTGATGTGCCCGCAAGCCTTGCGCGTGGGAGCGTTGTATTGCATGAGCTGCATGAGAGGGAGGAATAGCGCGGCCCGTTTCCCCCGGCATGGGCGATAAGCTGCTTTCCTCTCTTCTGGAGCAGGGCGGTAACGCTATGCGCACAACTTTGTAACAAAATTCTTCCCTTGCTCACCGGCAAGGAAGATGTGCAGCGTCTCGACAAAGCGCTGATCGTATTTTGCATTCTCCTGAGAGAGGATATGCAGGGCTTGATCTGCGGCGCATGCCTGCCTGTAGGAGCGCGGGCGCAGCAGGGCACAGAAGGTGTTCGCCACGGCAAGCAGCCGGGCTTCTTCACAAATGGCGTCGCCCTGAAGGCCATTGGGATAACCTGAGCCGTCCATACGTTCATACATTTGCATGATGACGTCTACCACGGGCAGGCCGAAGTCGATTCCGTCCAGCATGGACTTTGCATAGTTCACATGGCTTTGCAACAACTGCCGTTCTTCAGGTGTAAGACGGTCGTTTTTGGCGATCAGCCCGCGCGGCAGGCGCAGCATCCCCAGTTGGAAGAGGCAGGCCGCAATGTGCAGTGTATTCCTGCGGGTGTCGTCCCAGTTCAGCAATGCGGCCATGTGCAGGGCCAGCTCCCCGGTATGCGCCGACTGACCGCGCAGGTACGGGTCTACCACTTCAATGGACGTGCTCAGGGCGTTGACCGTTTTCCAGATCATGGCTTGCTGCCGTTCCTGGCTGTGGATCATGTCCGTGATGTCGCGGCACAGCGCAACTACGCCGGTGACATTGCCTTCTTCATCGTAAAAGGGTTCAGATGTTATCTGAAAATGCCGGTGTTCATGCCGCCCCGTACATCCGGGGGCAACGGCAGAGACAAGTTCCCGCGTGAAGGTGACAGGGCGGTCGTCACGCAGAACCTCGCGCCAGCGCGTATCAAATGTCTCGCCTCCGGCACTGAGCAGGGCTGTTTCCGGCGGGTTGTTCATGAGATCGGGCACGGCTCGTCCGAGAATGCGCCCGAAGGCGGAGTTGGCGTAGAGAATGCGCCCCAGACTGCTTTGCACCACCAGCCCGTCGCTGAGGGCTTCGGTAATATTGGCGATAAATTCGTGCTGCTGCGTCACGGTCTGGTGCAAATCTTCCATTTCCCGGCTTGCGGCTTCGGCATGACGGCCAACCAGCCGCCACCACAGGAGGCCGGTGAGCAGGCCGGCCCCCAGAGTCAGAGCGACAGTCCAGAACAGAATATTGTCCCGGCAGTCCTGAAACGCCTGGAGAACGGAATTCTCCAGAATGTCGGCTCCGACGGCAAGCGGCAGATCCGGCACTTTGACGCAAAGAGAAAAGACCCGCGATCCGTCGGGCAGGGAACGGACGGCAAAGGGCATAACGCCCTGCGCGTCCGCGTTCCAGCCGGGCAGGGGGATGAGCGCGCCGGCTTCCAGCTGGGCAAGGCTGAAGCTTCCGTCCGGGGAGTCTGCGCGCGGGGAAAGAGAGAGCAGACGGGTGGCCAGTCCGTGTTCCTCTCCTTCACGGGGCATGGCGGCCAGAGCTACAGCCCGGCTGAGGCGCAGGGTGGCGACCAGCAGCCCCTGGGGCCGGTTCTGTTCCGGGTTCAGGTAAGCCCGTACAGGCAGGGCGAGCGTCAGCACGGCGTTCCCCTGAGGGGAAACCCGGACGGAAGAAATATGGGCGGCGTTGTCCCTCAATGCCGCGTCCATGGCGGCAAGCGCGATGCCGTCCAACGCCCGCGCGTCGGCTCCTGCTCTCTCGCCGGCATGGACAAGGAGCGTCTTGTCCGGCGTCAGCAGGTCAAGTTCCGAAACAAACGAGGAAATCTGTCCGGCCAGGAGAGAGCGCATGGCCGGAATTTGAAGGCGAAGCCGGGAAACTTCATCCTCTCCCTCTTCTTGCCCGGCATGAGGCTGCGCCGCGCCGGCAAGCCGCGCGGCTTCCCCTGCGGGGAGATTGTTGACCTCTTCAGCAAAGAGCGTCAGCGCCTCCTGGCGGGAAAGGGCGGTCAGTGGGCTTTCCGTACTCCCGAACCACGAAGCCACGGCAGAGCTTCTGGCCTGAGCCTGCTGGAGCAATGCCGTTGTGGTCTGATCGGTGATGCTCTTCCGGCCCGCTTCGATCAGCATGTATGCGGCCAGAACCCCAACCGTGCAGACGCAGAAAAGAAGGATGATCAGCGCCGCGTGAGAATGGTATCCGGCGCGACGGGTATGTTTGCGAGCGCTCATGGCGTTTCCTCATGTATTTCGCGTTTCTCTGCGGCCTTGCAGGGAAGTCTCGCTGCGTTTAAGGAGTCTTTGCCTTCCAGACAGGCGGGAACGTATTGAAATATGATATCGTTGGAGCCTGAACGACGGCTATGACCAGCAAGCTCCCGTTCAAACCAGACGACACGTTCGGAAGCCATGTCACACCCGAGGGAAGGCTGAATGTTGCAATCCCCGGGCCCGCATGACCGGCAACACGGTATCAAAAGAACTCGAGGGGCCGCTGCCGCTTTCCCGAGCAAACACGATATACGGGGAGATAGTGCGAAGCGCTTTGCCGCAAAGCAGGCTGGAAACGCTGCATAGCTTCATTTTGATGCGGATACCAACTCATAAGCGCTCCTTGGCGGCCCCTTGCGCAAGCTGTGAAGACGTGGAGCCATCCCCGCAAGAATACGCATTGACCGCGGCAGCGTCAAATTTGTGTACGCATACGCTCTCTAGTAGAATAGTGTTGAAAAAATCCTTGACCGGCGAAGGCGCGAGCGTAGCGAGCCATGCCGGCCGCGCGCGATTTTCGTGCGTTTCCGTCAAGCCGCTTTGCGGCTTAAACGGCGCAAACGCCGCGAAGTGTGGGGGGGGGGCATCACGCATCGGGCGGCGTAAGCCGCCCCTCGGCCGCAAGATAACATTCATCCAGGCGTTCCAGAATACGGCGCAGCAGTTCCGCCCGATCCACCGCCCGGCCTGACGCAGTCAGCAGCGAACCCGCCCGGTCACGGATTTCCGGGGCAAAGTCCTCCGCCCGAGCGTTCACATTGACGCCGACACCGATGACCATCCACTCCAGCTCGTCCGCGCGATGGCCGCTTTCCACCAGCACGCCGCAAATCTTGCGGCCATTCAGCAGCACATCGTTGGGGGTCTTGATTTCAGGCTTCAGCCCTGTAAGTTCGCGTACCGCATCACATACCGCCGCCAGGGCCATATGCGTCACCTCCGCCGCCCCCGTCCGGGAAGGCCGCAGAACAACCGTAAACGCCAGACTGCGGGGCGCGGAAAACCAGGAACGCCCCTTGCGTCCCCTGCCGGCCGATTGCCTGCCTGCCACCACCACGCAGCCTTCTTCCGCACCTTCCACCGCCAGCCGCACGGCCACATTATTGGTCGTATCCGTTTCTTCCAGCCAAATCCAGCGTGCTTGCCCGAGCAGACGGGAACGCAGACCGGCTCTCACGGCCGCCGCAGAAAAGTCCCCGCTTTCCGCAAGCAGGCGATACCCCCGGCGCGGAACAGCATCAATGAGAAAACCGCGCCCGCGCAACGTCCGCACATGTTTGCTCACAGCGGCCCGGCTCAGGCCGAGCAGGGCGGAAATTTCCTCGCCGGAACGCCAGCCTTCTCCTGTTCCGCAAGCGGCCTCGCGCAGCAGGGCCAGAACACGATCCCTGGTAGATGCGTCCGCAGGCACGGACGGGGTGCAGAGCAGAGTATCGGACATATTGTAAACCTTATTTTAAAAAATTAAGTTGACATTTCAAGACAAGCCCTGATAGCGATCAGACCGCAGCCTCTTTCCGGCAGGTTAAACCGGGAGACTGCGCTTGTCCAAGCGTCTTTTTCGCCCCCGCGCAAAACTCTTCCACAAAGAAAGGCCCTTCATGCACACACTTCTCCACACCATCCTGAAGCGCATTGCGGCTAAACAAACCCCTCTGCTGAACGAAGCCGAAGCCATTGCCCTGGCCTGCCTGCCTGATCAGGATACGCTCGACATTCTGGCCGCCGCCGCTGCCGCCCGCGCCGCCTTTGGCCCGGAAGCGGGCGCAAGCTGCGGCATTGTCAACGCCAAGTCCGGGCATTGCCCGGAAAACTGCGCCTTCTGCGCTCAATCCGCGCATCACCGGGGCAACGCGCCCGTGTACCCGCTTATGAGCGTGGACGAATTGCTGCACCGGGCCGAAGAACTGGCTCGGGCCGGCGTTTCCCGCTTCGGCATCGTCACCAGCGGGACAGCGCTTGCCGATCGCGAACTCGACAGTCTTTGCGCGGCGGCGGAACATATCCTCCGCAATGTGGATATCCGTCTGTGCGGCTCCCTGGGGATGCTGACGGAAGAACGGGGCCGCCGCCTGAAACAGGCCGGGTTCACTCGTTATCATCACAATCTGGAAACGGCGGCCAGCCATTTTGACGCCATCTGCACCACCCACGCCTATGAGGAAGATATCCTGAGCCTGCGCGCCGCACGCCGGGCCGGGCTGGAACTGTGCAGCTGCGGCATTTTCGGCCTGGGTGAAAGCTGGGAGCAGCGTGTGGAACTGGGCCTGACCCTGGCGGCGGAAGGCGTTGATTCCCTGCCGGTAAACTTTCTGAAGGCCATTCCCGGCACGCCGCTGGAAGGAACCCCGCCGCCCTCTCCGCGGGAAGCCCTGCGCTGCATCGCGCTGATGCGCCTGCTGAATCCCGGCAAGGATGTGGTCATTTGCGGCGGGCGGGAACATGCACTGGGGCAATGGCAATCCTGGGCATTTGCCGCCGGGGCCAGCATGATCATGACCGGAAACTACCTCACCACCACAGGATGCGCCTTTGCGGAAGATCATGCCATGCTGGCCGCTCTCGGACTGCGCGCTCCGGAACACAAAGAGGCCAGGTCATGAGCCCGGCCAGTGCCGCTTCGCGCGGATGCTTCATCACCGGCACGGATACCGACGCGGGAAAAACCACGGTCACGGCGGCACTGCTGCGCGCGCTGCTGGAATACGGGCTGGAAAGCGATCCGGCAAACAGCTTTGAAGCGCGGGCGATCAAGCCCGTGCAGACCGGCTGTGAACCGGGAGAGGACGCCAACCCCGCCGCGCCGGACGTAAAACGCTATAGTGAGGCATTGCGCGGCTTGTCTCTTCCTGACGCAGCACAGCCCCGCGCCTCGGCGTTACGCTGTTTCCGCCCGGCCTGCTCCCCTCATCTGGCCGCACAGGCCGCCGGAGAACATCTGGATGCGCGAGAGCTCGCCCTGGCCTGTCGTGCGGAGGTGTGCAAGGCAAACTTCACGCTCATTGAGGGGGCGGGCGGCGCGCATGTGCCGCTTAACGACGAGGAAGATATGCTCGATCTCATGGCCGCGCTGGATTTCCCCGTGCTGCTGGTGGTGAGCAACAAACTGGGCTGTATCAATCACGCTCTGCTCACGTTGGACGCGCTGGCGGCGCGCGGCTTGCGCGGGGCGGGCATGATCCTGTGCCGCACCGTTCCCGACCGGGCCGGGGAAGAAATACTGCGCGCGGACAACGCCGCCGTGCTGGCCCGCAAGGGCGCGGAGCGGGGCTTTCCCGTGCTGGCGGAACTGCCCTTTCTTCCCGATCTGGATGCTCCGTCCTCCGAGGAGCGGGAACGGGCGTGGGCGCGGCTTTCAGCCCTGTTGCGGGACGCCGCGCGCCATATGATCTGCTCCTGTTCTGGAGAAATAGCGAAACAGAGTCTTGCAGCGGATGAACTTCTGGCCTTTGACCGGGATCATATCTGGCACCCCTATGCGCCCGCCGCGCCGGGCCCGAAGGTATGGGAGGCCGTCTCCGCCGCAGGCGCGCGCATCCGGCTGCGGGACGGGCGCGAAGTGGTGGACGGCATGTCCTCCTGGTGGTGCGCCGCGCTGGGCTACCGCCGCCCGGAACTGATCCGCGCGCTGACGGAACAGGCCGCGCGCATGCCGCACGTCATGTTCGGCGGCCTGACCCACCAGCCCGCCGTGACGCTGGCCGAAAAGCTTCTGGCACTGGCTCCTGCCGGGCTGAACAACGTCTTTTTCGCGGATTCCGGTTCCATTTCTGTGGAAGCGGCGATCAAGATGGCCCTGCAATACTGGCAGGCCGCGGGAAAGCCGGGCAAAACCCGTCTGGCCGCGCTGCGCGGGGCCTACCACGGCGACACTTGCGGAGCGATGTCCGTCTGCGACCCCGTCACCGGCATGCACCACCTGTTCTCCGGCATTCTGCCGCGTCAGCTCTTTCTGGAACGCCCCTCCTGCCGTTTCGATCAGGCCTTTGAGCCGGCAAGCTTTGCGCAAACGGAACAGACCCTGCGGCGCGAAGCCGCAACGCTGGCCGCGCTTATTGTGGAGCCGGTGGTACAGGGCGCGGGCGGGATGTGGTTCTACCACCCCGAATACCTGCGTCGCCTGCGCGCTGTGTGCGACGAGGCGGGCATTCTGCTCATTGCGGATGAAATTGCCACCGGATTCGGACGCACGGGCAAACTTTTCGCCTCGGAATGGGCGGAGATTTCCCCGGATATCATGTGTCTGGGCAAGGCACTGACCGGCGGAACCATGACCCTTTCCGCCGTGCTGACGAGCCATCGCGTGGCGGACGCCATTTCCCGCCCCAAGGCCGAAGGGCTGCCCGGCGCGTTCATGCACGGGCCGACCTTCATGGGCAGCCCGCTGGCCTGCGCCGTGGCCCGCGCCGCTGTGGACGCATTGCTGGCCTCCGCCTGGCAGGAACATGTCGCCCGGCTGGAGCGCCGCCTTGCGGAGGGGCTGGCTCCTTGCCGGAATATACCCGGCGTACGCGATGTGCGCGCACTGGGAGCCATTGGCGTAGTGGAAACGGAACACCCTGTGAATACGGAAAAAATGCAGGACTTCTTCGTGCGGCAGGGCGTATGGATTCGCCCCTTCAATCGCACGGTATACGTCATGCCGCCTTTCATCACCCCGGACGCAGACGCGGATCTGCTGACCCGTTCAATATGCCTGGCCTTTGCCCAAGGAATGCACCTATGATATTTTTTCTTGTTTATGCCGCTTTATTAATGGGAATGGGGCTGCTGGAGGCGCTGCGCGAATCCCGCGCGGGGAACGGAAGCTCTGCCTTTTTCATTAACAACCGGGCCTCCGGGCCGTGGCAGGTGGGTATCTCCATTATTGCCTCGTGCGTGGGCGGTTCCGCCACGCTGGGTATGGCCGGGCTGGCCTGGCAGGCGGGAACACCGGCTTTTTGGTGGCTGGGCAGCGGGGTGTGCGGGCTGCTTGTGCTGACCCTGTTTCTGGCAAAGAAAGTACGGGAAAGCGGCGCACATACCATGCCGGAAATGGTCGATGTTTTTCTGGGCTGTGAGAGGGCAACCGCTCTTCCCCGCCCGGCCCTTTCTCCCCGCAGGCTGGTCGCCGCAGTCATCGTGCCCGCCTGGCTGGCCATTCTGGCCGCGCAGTTTACGGCCATGGGCAGACTCACCTCCTCTCTGACCGGGCTTGCCCCCGAAACCGCGCTTATTGTGGGGGCGGGACTCATTGTTCTCTATGCCCTGCTGGGCGGGCAGGCCGCAGTCATCCGCAGTGACGTGCCGCAATTCGCCATGCTGCTGGCCGGGCTGGCCACGGCCTGCGTCTTCCTGCTGTTCCGGGACCCTTCGGCGCTGCGGGCCGCGCCGCTCGAACTGGTCAATGAATCCTTTCCTCCGGCCCGTCTCGGCTATTTTATGACCATGATCGGCGGCAGTTATGTGGTCTGCCCCATGCTCTTCGGGCGCCTCCTCAGCGCCAGGGATACCCGCAGTGCGGTGACGGGCTGCCGCATCGGCGTGGCCGGGCTGCTGTTCTGCGCCGTGCTCATCACCGCCATCGGCCTTGCCTGCCGGGGGTTTGTGCCGCCGGACTGCGCGCCGGACGCGGTGCTGGCTTCCGCCCTGGAACGCATGCCCGCCTGGGCCTCGCTCATTCTGCTGCTGGCTCTGCTCAGCGCCGTGCTCTCCTCGGCGGATTCCTGCCTGATCACTGCTTCCACCGTATTATGCAATGACCTTCTGCCCCCGCGCGCAAGGGGAAGCGTCAGCCTCTGCCGTGCCGCCACGCTGCTGCTCGGCCTTGCCGCCTATGCCCTGGCCACGCGCGGGCACGGCATCCTTGATCTTCTGCTCATGGCCAACGATATGTATGTCAGCGGAGTGGTCGCTCCGGTATTCTGCGGCATGCTCCTGCCCGCCGGGCGCCGGCCCGCGCCCGGTATCGCCATGCTGGCCGTGGCCTGCGGGGGCGTGTTGGGGCTGATCGCCGCCATGAGCGGAAACCCCGTGTTTGGCTACTGGGGCATGGGGATATCCGGCCTGCTGGTACTGGCCGGAACGCTGCGGCGAAACTCGCCGCTTATCGCGGAAGAGTGTTAGAGCATTTTCTTTTTGAAAATGCTCCCGGAGTCGAGCGAAGTGAGACTC